>DATNFM010000353.1:0-2296 GCA_035606435.1 Streptosporangiaceae bacterium
GACTGCTCGACCTCCTTGGCCAGGACGTCCGCTAATGAGCGTTAAGCCGTACACGCTGACCGCTAGGTCAGCATGCTGAAGTTCATCGCGTAGATATCGACAGTTACCGAGCCACACGGTAGTCTTAGTTACTCACGTAACTGCAGGAGGCCGGAGATGGACGAGGCCACGAAAGACCGCATCCGGAACGAGATCGAAGATGAGGTAAGGACGCTCTTCCCGGGCGCGGTGCGCCGGGTGGACTGGGAATCGCACAGCAACGACCCGCACTTCGAGCCGGGAGAGCTGCTGCCCTCGCTGATCCTGACCGAACCGTCCGGCCGCATTGGGCGGCCCGGGCCCGGCGCGGCATTTAAGAAGTTGCAAAGGGCCCACGGCCCGGCACTCAAGCAGTTCCGGCGCGACCTGGCACAACGGTGGCCTGAGGTCCAGCACCTCGGGTTCGGGTACGAAGATGCCAGCGGCCACAGCCGGGGCGGCGGCCTCGTCATGGGCCTCGATGACCCGGGCCAAGCGGCCGAGAGCGACATCATCCACGTGATGGTCCGGCTCAAGGCGCCGGAGCTGGAAATCGTCGACACGCTGATCACCGCGGGCATCGCGAACAGCCGCGCGGAGGCCATCCGCTGGGCGCTGACCCGCATCAGCGAGCGGCCTGCCTACGCGCAACTGCGCGAGCATACCCGCGATATCCAAAGGCTCATGACCGAATTCTGACCGGCGGCCGCACGTCAGTCCTCTTACCCGGCGCCCTGGCCCTCGTCGTCATCATCGGACTTCGGCCTATCGCCTGCCCCATCTCCGGCCACTACTCCGCCCCCATCTTCCTGATAGGCGCCGATCCCTGGTGAGCGGTCGGCGGGTCAAGGGTCGCGAAGCGATCGCGTGCGACGCCGCAGGCGCTCTTGACGCGGCGGCCGCGACTGGGACACTGGCAGCCGAGGAAGACGGCTCACTACCTAAGCGCTGTGATGCTGCCGATGAGCCTGCCCGATCATCTCATCGTGCTCCGGATGCCCGGCCCGCCGTGCCGGGTCGGCCCCCCAGGGCCGCAGCCCGGTGCGAGCGTGGCCGGGCGCGGCGGAGCGCAGCGGAGCCGCCTTGACCGACTGAGCTGGAAACCCCCGAAGGTCTCCGACGTCGTGGACCGGCGCGTTGTAGTCAACCCACGCCAAGCCCGCGAACTACTCACCGCCGTGACCTACGTAGGTCAGCAGCGACGGGGGCCACACGCACGAGGCCAGCGGCTCATGGCTCTCTATGCATGCATGTATTTCGCTGACACTACGACCCGGCGAGGCAGTCGCGCTGCGACGGCAAGACTGTTACCTGCCCGCCACTGGTTGGGGGCGTCTGATCCTGGAGAAGTCCCGGCCCGAGGTCAACCGGCGCTGGACCGACACGGCGTCAGCCCACGATGAGCGCGGACTCAAGCACCGTCCGGCGAGCGAGACACGGCGAGTGCCCATCCCGCCCGAACTGGTCGCCATCTTGCGCGAGCATGTCGACACCTTCGGCGTCGCGGCCGATGGCCGGATCTTCAGCAGCGACCGCGGACACCCCGTCGCCTCCACCGCCATCAGCGACATCTGGGCCGCGGCCCGGAGTCTTGCCCTGACCCCTGCCCAGGTTGCCTCAAGCCTGGCCGGGCGTCCCTACGACCTCCGCCATGCGGCTGTCTCGCTATGGCTAAGCGCGGGGGTGCCCCCGCCTCGGGTAGCCGAGCGCGCCGGGCACAGTGTCGAAGTACTGCTTCGGGTCTATGCCAAGTGCCTTGATGACGGTGACGACATCGCCAATACCCGCATAGATGCGGCTCTGCGCGGCGCATGACCGCGTGGAGGCTCCTGGCGGCAGGTTTGGCGTATCCCGACGTTGCCATTAGAAGGCGTAGGTTGCCTTCGCCAGCTGCCCGGAGGCATCTGCGGACTGCACCCTGCGTTAGCACGACCGTGCCGGTGGATTCCCAAGTTGCCGCGGATTTCGTCAGGCGTAGCCTGGCAGGGATCTATCCGGGCGATTCTCACTGCGCCCTGCGGGTCTGGGTTCAGCGGCGCTGTGGCAGTACCTCGCGTCAGCTAGATCCTGATCGTTTCGGCGGCCAGACCCGGCGAGATCTATCCCACGAATATCCCGCGAGTAGCGGCATGTGGCGGCTCCCGGCGGCATCTGGCTGCATGGGCCTGCCTGCAACGAGGACAGCCCCCGACCACGTAACCAGAGGTCGGAGGCTGTCTCGCTGGTGGTGGCAGGTGTTGGGTTCGAACCAACGTAGGCTGAGCCGACGGTTTTACAG
>DATNFM010000354.1:0-17269 GCA_035606435.1 Streptosporangiaceae bacterium
GTGAACGACGCCGCCGAATTCATGACCGACCGACTGGTGGTCGCAACGGCCGGCGCCGACTAACACGCGATGGAAGGAGGAACGCCATGGACCGCAGTCTCAGGAGCAACCGCAGGCCCAAGATCAAGAGGAGCAAGTAACTCGTTCTGAAGGTCAGAAAGGAAGTAGCAAATGAATCGTCACTCCCCAGGGGGCTTCAGGCCAAAGAAGAGGAGGAAGTAACCATATGAACCGCCACTGCGCGCAGAGCCGTAGGCCGAAGATCAGGAAGTAACCCTAGTCACAACGTGAGCTAATCAGCCGGATCGGCGGATGTCGCAAGACCCCGCCGATTCGGCCGCGCCAGCCGAAGGGAGGAAACATGGATCGTCGTCGTCAGAGTTCGCGCCGTCCGGTGGTCAAGACCAGGAAGTGACTTCCGGACAGTCAAGGCGTGTGCCGTGGTATGAGCAATATTTCACGGCGGATTACTGGTCCTACGCGGACGCTGAGTACAGCACGGAACGCACCAGTGCTGAGGTCAGCTACCTAGCGCGGGTGCTAGACCAGCACGCGCCAGGCCGGCGCGTGCTGGATCTGGCTTGTGGCGTCGGGCGGCACTCCATCGGGCTCGCCGGGCTCGGATTCGAGCTCACCGGCATCGACGTATCGCGGTACGCCCTGGACCGGGCGGCCCGGGCGGCGGACGCGGCCGGGGTGCGAGTCGCCTGGCACCGGGCCGACGTGCTCGCCGACGCCAGGTGGACGGATCTGGTCGTGCCTGAGGCCGGTCACGCCCGGGCCGGTTCCGCGGCTGTTGACGCGGTGATCTGCGTGCAGGCGTTCGGCTGGGGAAGCGACACCGACCAACTGCGGCTGCTGCGCTCGATCCGGCGACTGCTCGCGCCCGGCGGCCTTCTCGTCCTCGATCACTCTTCCATCCTGGGAATCGCGGGCATCTACTCGCCGCACGCGCGCGCCGAAATCGGCGGGAGCTCGTTCACCTTCAGCCGGAACTACGACCCGGAGAGCGGGCGCAGCGCCGGCCAGGTACTGGTGGAGCGCCAGGACGGCACGCGGGCCGTGCTGCCCGATGACATCCGCATGTACACGCCCGCCGAGATCAGGGTCTTGCTGAGCAGGGCCGGTTTCGACGTGGTCAGAGCGGACGCGGATTTCAGCTGCCAAGCCCCGGTCGCCATCGGCACCAGGTACGTCCAGTTTCTTGCCACCCCGGCAGTCGACGTGACCCCGGCCTACGCCGGGCACCGGGGCGAGGTCGGCGACGGTCAGGTAGACCTGCGGTGGGCACCCGACGAGGCCGACTTCTCCCGCGCGGCGGTGACCGCGGCCTGGGCGAACGTGATGGCTGACCCATTTGAGCTATCGGAGCGCGCGCGGCGGTACGACGTGACCGACCCGTACGGCGGCGAGCGAGCCGCCGGGGTACTCGCCGATCACCTTGGCTGGGCCGCTGCGGGGCCCGACCGGGTCAGCGTCGGCGCGGGCGTGACCGGGCTCTTGCATGGCCTGGCCGGGCTCGCCGACGGCGGTGTCGTGCTCATCGCTCCGGACGGGCACCCGGAACTAGCCGAGGCGAGCGCCGCTGCGGGAGGCCAGGTGGCGGTGTCCCCGCTGACCGACCTGGCGGCCGCGACGGCTGCCATCGACGCCACCGGTCCGGCCGTCACGGTCATCGACCGGCCTTCGTTCACCGGCCCCTGCTGGTCGGTGCCCATGATCGCCGACCTGGCCGCGGCCTGCGGCCGGGCGGGCAGCGCGCTGATCGTCGACGAGAGCTACGCCTGCTACCTGTCCCCCGGTGACAGCGCCGGACCGCTGACCGACACCGTGCCCGGCCTGGTCGTCCTGCGCGGAGTGTCCAAGGGATTCTGCTGCGGCGGCCTGCGCATCGGCTTCGCGATCTCCTCGCCCGACCTGGCCGTGCGGGTCAGGGAGGTGCTGCCGCCGCTGGCGGGCGCCGCGCTCACGCTCGACGTGGCGCTGGAACTGCTGACGCCGCCCGACTCGTTCGGCCCGCTCCGGGCCAGGATCGCCGAGGTCAAGCCGGTCATCCAGGCCGCCGTCCAGCGAGCCGGGCTGACCGAGGTGCCGGCCGACCCGCAGGTGCCCTGGATCGCGTTGCGGGTCGACCCGGCCGCGCGCGCCGCGCTGGCCTCGTGCGGACTCGTGGTGAAGGAGATACCGGAGCTTGGCCAGCCCCTTAGCCAGCACCCCGGCCCTGACGCGGGCCTAGCACGGATGTCGGTTCCGCTGTCCGAGCAGCGCGTCGCCGCGGTCTGCGCCGCCCTGGCCAGCGCCGCCGACCTGGTGGCGCGCTGATGAAGCTGGCCGAGCTAGTCACCGCCATTTACGAGGCGTTCGACGCCGACCTGGCCCTGGCCGACGTGCACGCCATCTGCGAGCACGACCGGTACCAGGCCTCCGCCGGGATCATGGCCGCCGCCGCTTACGTGGCTGACCAGGCGCGTGCGGCCGGGCTCAGCGATGTCGCCGTGCTCACGTTTCCGGCGGATGGAGCCAGGCGTTGGTGGACCTACCGGGCCCCGCAGTCCTGGACGCCGGTCAAGGCCACCCTGTCCGTCGACGGTACGTTGCTGGTCAGTTACCCCGATCAGCCGTACTCCCTGGCCGCTTACTCGGCGCCGACCCCACCTGGCGGCCGGTCCCTGGCGCTGGTCCGCTATTCCGCGGTCCGGGCCGGGGCGGCGGACCCGCGCGGGGCCCTGGTCGTGGCCGACGAGCCGGTCCCGCTCGGGGTAGTCGCCGGGCCAATGGCGGCGGCCGGCGCGGCCGCCGTCGCCCTTGATCCGCTGAGCGAAGTCCCGCACCGCCTTCCTGACCAGGCCGGCCGGCTCGAACTGGCGGCCGGATCTGAGCTGGCCGCGTTCAGCGTCACGCAGGCTCAGCTCAGCCAGTTGGCCAGCGCCGCCGACGCGGGCGCGATGGCCCAGGCCGACATCGAACTCGACCCGGCCGCCAGCGCGATGCCGGTAGTGACCGCCCGGCTGCCGGCGTCGGGCCCGGACGACGGCACCGAAGTTCTGCTCAGCGCCCACCTGTGCCATCCGCGCCCAGGAGCGAACGACAACGCCTCCGGCGTAGCGGCCCTGCTCGGGATAGGGCGAACACTAGCCGCCCTCCGCCAGGCTTCGGTCGACGTTAGCCGTCCGGCAACGGGAGTGTGCTTCGTCTGGGGCCCCGAGTTCGTGGGCACCGTTGCCTACCTCCACGAGGTCGTGGGCTCGGGACAAGCACCGGCGCCCTGGCTCGCGATCAATATCGACATGGCCGGGCCGGATGTGGCGCGATGCGGGGGGCCGCTGGTGATCGAACGGGGCCCGGACGACATCGGCTCTTTCCTGCCCGCGCTCGCGACCCGGGTCGCCGCGCTGCTGCCGCCGGCCTCCCGTTCCTACAGCGGCGCCGTTCCCTGCGATCCATGGACCTGGCGCGAGACGCCGTTTGCCGGAGGCTCGGACCATGCGCTGCTTGCCGATCAGCCGGCCGGGGCCCAGGTGATCGGTCTTGGTCACTGGCCCGACCGGGCCAATCACAGCTCGGCGGACACCCCTGACCTGGTCGACCCGGAGGAGCTGAAGCGAACGGCTGTGATCGCCGCCGCCTGCGTCGCGGCGGTCCGCGACAGCGGCGACCGCGAACTCGCGGCCGACCTGGCGGAGGCCACGATCGGCTGGGCCGCCCAGCATGTGCTGGCCGTGCTGCCAGGCGCACGAGTGCCATCGCCGCCCCGAGTCGGCGAGCCAGTCCTGGACCCGCTCGACGAACTGAATGCCGCCCGGTGGCTGCGGCATCGCGGTTCCGTCGCGCTCGGGGCGGTAGCGGCGGTCGCGGCGCTCCGGGGGGTCGACCCCGGCTGGCTACGGCCGGCTCGGGACTGGATCACCTCGCTCATCGAGATCACCGCTACTCGCCTGCCGCCGCCAGTGCAGACTGGACCGCGGGACCCGCGCGCAGACCAGCCGCCAGTTACCCGATGCTGGGAAGGACCTTCGAACCTTCGTGCCCTCGCTGGGGATGCTTGCCCAGCCGACCGGGAGTGGCTGAATGAACGGCTGGCGCAGGACCGAGGCGGCAACTACGCGCGGGCGCTGGCCCTGATGCGGGCCGTGAACGGCAAGCGCGACCGCGCCGAACTGTCCTGGTGGGCGGCCCTGAGCAGCGAACTGCCGATCACGCTCAGCTTCGCCGACCCGTTCTGCGACCTGATGGACCGGGCCGGATGGGCGCGGACGGGCAGCCAGGCGGGCCAGCCGTGACCGCGGGCGCGGGCGCGGGGGCGGGGGCGGTCCGGCCGGAAGTCGTCGATCTGCTTGGTGAGGCCAGCACGCCGCTGGCCGGGCTTTATCGCCGCCATCCCCAGCGCAATCTGGCGGCGATCGGCGACGCGATCCTGGCGAGTTACCGCAATGAAGGGCCGGTCCGGCTCGGGTCACGGCGCGGCCTGGTCGTGATCGCGGTCGACGGCCTCGGCTATAGCCAGGCGCAGGCGAATCTGACCACCGCAAATCTTTCTCCCATAATTAGCGAATTTCCCACCACCACCGTCGCTTGCCTTATGACGTCGGTGACGAGGGAACCAGCGTTCCGCCACGGCTTCATCGGCGTGCAGTACCTGCACCCAGATGGCGACCGGCTGGTGAATTGCCACGACGGGAGCACTACCGGAGCGACCGAGACCGCGCCAGATCGCCGGACCGCGACGCCGACCTTCCAGACGATCTTCGATGTGCTCGCCGACACCGGGATCCCGTCCGTGGCCTTGCCCAACGAACTCGCCGGGCTGCACGCCGACACAAGCGACCGACTGCTGCACGGGGCGCGAATCGCCGGTCCCTGCTTGCCGGCCAAGACGGACCCCGTCGACCTGGTCGCCGCCTTCGCCGACGAGCTCACCGCCGCGACCGCCGACCGGCCGGACGCCCTGATCTGGACGTACCTGGACCTGGACAGTCACGTCCACCGGCACGGCTTCGACCAGCGGGCGGCGCTCGCGATGGCCGCTCTCGACGAACTGGCCCGGCGTCTTCGCGACTCGGGCACCTCGGTGCTGGTGTTCAGCGACCACGGCCTAGCCAGGTCCAGCCCGAGCCAGGCCACCAGGGACGCCTGGGCGGAAGCCGCCGGTACGCGCTGGTGCCGGCTGCCGCCGGGCGGCGCCGGCCGGATCCGCTGGCTCTACCCGCGGCCGGACCAAGCGGACCGGCTCACCGACTTCGCGACCGACCAGTTCCCTGACGCCGTCGTCATCACCTCCGATCAGCTGGCCGAGCTCGGCTTCGTGACGGCCGGCTCGGTCGGACAACGGCGGCTAGGGGAGATCGTTCTGATCGCCACCGGGGCTGATTTTCCCGTGCCCGACCCCGAAATGGCCTACGAACACGGATCGATGACAGCGGAAGAGGTGGTCGTGCCGATGGCGATCTGGCCGGCGGTCCGGTGATCGACGAAACACGCGTACTCGCGACCGGGCCGATTGCCCCCTGGCTCACCGGCCTGGAGAGCAAACGCACGATCTTTGCCGACGACCTGTACTACTGGGAGGGGTGGGCGGCGTTCGTAGCCGCCTGCTCAGGTGAACCGGCGATGTCCATGCTCAGGCACCTGACGTTCGCGCTCGTCAAACCGGAAGCCGTCGTCGGCCGGCGTCTCGATCCGATCCTCGATTTCCTTCTGGGCAAGGGATTCAGCGTCGCCGGGGCCTGGCCGGTGTACCTGACCCGGCACGCGGTCAGGGCACTGTGGGGATACCAGCTCAACTCCGTCCTGACCGCCCACCATCGTTCCCTTGAGCTGAGCGTGACTTCGGGCGAGCTGTTCGTCGTCGGGCTCGTCCACCCGCTTGAGCGGGGGGAAGCGGGCAGCGCGGCGGACCTGCTGCGCCTGAGCAAGGGCACCTCGTCCCGCCCGGGCGGCGACTCCCTGCGCGACCAGCTGAACGCTCCGGCGCGGATGCTCACCTTCGTGCACGCCCCCGATGAGGCGGCCGACGTGATCAGGGAACTGGCGGTCATCTGCGACGGGCCCGGCCGGCCGCCCTGGTCCTTGCCGCCAGATCCGGACGCGGCGCCTCTCGGACAGATCGTCGCTACTCTCGTCCGCGCGGCCAGGCAACCCGGGATCGTGGACAGCCAGGCCGGGCGGTCGGCGCGGAAGATGATGACCGCGCGCTATTCCGGGATAGCGCCGCACGACCTTAGCGTGGACGCGACCCTGCGGCGCATGCGCGGGTACCTGCGCGACGGGCTCGGGACCGGACTGCCGACGGCAACGCTGGCGGCCATCGAAGCCGGCTACACGACGCCAAGACAGGCGCTTGAGGTCGTGATATCGCTGGAGAGCGCCCATGCCCTGCCGCTGTGGGACCGGATCGTCACCGCCGCGCACCTCACCGACAACTTCCGCAACGGCCACGCCATGCTCATCACCCCGCCGCCCTAGACGAGGTGCGGCGGGCCCCGGCCGCCCTCGGGTCAGCACCACACCATGATCCTGTAGAGAAAACGTCATATAGTCCCGCGAAGTCTTCCGCTGGACCTGAGTTTTATCAGGCTAATGCGTACCCTGCGGGCGCCCGGGCGTCGGCCGGGGCATGGTTCCGGGGGGACCGGGCGCGATAGATTTCTCTAGATTGTGCCTACGTAGGCGAACAGGGGGCGGGGTTCTAGGCGGAAGCGTTCCTTGACTACGCCGTTGGCGCGGCCGGCCTCGTAGATCGAGTACCGGTTTTCGATCGCCTCGGTGACGGTCGACAACAGCATCAGCGGGAACGCGCTCTGGATTTCGGTCGTGACCTCGTAGTCGAGGCCGGCGGCCCAGAGGTGGAAGCGGAGCGGGTCCTTGAGGCAGATGCTCGCGGACGCCAGCTTGCCCGCGAGGCGAACCTCGATGACCGTGATTACCTCGGCGGCGTCGGCCACGAAATCCTCGAGCCATTCCGGGTAGTAGGCGGCCGTGCCGTGCCGGGCGGTCGTGCCCCGGCAAAGTCCGACCGAGGCCGGTGCACCGCCGGCTGGATCGGGGCGGGTGATTCGCATCTCATTGCGCTCGGCCTGGCGGTAGCTACGGCGCAGCGCGTACCTGGATTTGTGGCTGGGAATCCCGGCCACAAAATCGTCGATAGACCCATAGCCCCCGATGTGCTTGTTGTACCGGGTGAAGATCGGAAGCTTCAGCAGCCCCGCTGCCACCAGCAGGCCGGCCAGCTCACCGCTGCCGTCGACGTTCAGGAAGGCGAACCACTTCGCGCCCGCCTCAGCGGCTAGCGTGCGGAGGGTTTCGAGGGCACTGCCGACTAGGCCGGCCGTCAGGGCCCCGGGCCGGGCCGGCAGCAGGGTGTCGTAACAGTGCGCTACGTGGGTCTGCAGGATGAGATCGCCCGGTACTCGGCCAGGCAGTCCGAGGCTGGCGACCACCCCGAGCGGGTCGTCGGTGCTCTGCAGGTAAGCCGGAAGCACGGCTACGGCCGGATCGCCGAACGTCAGGTAGTAGATCGCCTCGGTGAGCTGTAGAGGCTGCCGCTCGTAGGCCCGCAGGAAACGGAAATCGTAGAACGCCGGTGCCTGGGCTGCCTCGACGACGGCCGTCCACTGCGCCCGGTCCAGGGCATCGATACGGTCGCAGATCGCGATCCGTGCGGCGTCTGCAGTCAAGGTAACTCCGCTCTGGCACTCAGCCGCTGTCGTCGGGCTATCCGAGCAACTGCCTGAGGTATCCCTCTGCGGACACCATGAGCGTCTCTATGGCGCCGCTCTGGTAGCGCTCCGTTTCGTAGTCCACCACTATCGACCACTGACTCTTCTTCTCGCGAAACAAGCGCACGAGGGTATAGCCGGGCGGAACAAGAGGAGGGGGTGACGCGGACGCCGGCGGTCTCATCTTTGTGACCGTGACCTCGTTGCCCTTCCATTCGAGGCGCTCCCGAATGCTGTCCATGAAGCCGAGAATGATGTACGGCAGGCTGTCGGGCAAGCAATCCATGTAAGGCAGCCGACCGCCGCCCAGCGCTTCGTTTACCTTGCGGTGGACGATGTTCGTCAGCAGAGCGCCATCGGCCATCGCCTCGGTCGCGGCCCTCTTGGCTTCGGATACCGCACCCTTCTCGTCCACTATCCGCTCGGCCTCGACCGCGGACATGATCGACTTTGAACGCACCGGCATGATCGGGGTGCCGGAGAACCAGCCGACGGATTCCATCTCGTCTGGCAGCCGGTTGAGCGACGGGGAATAGAACAGCGCCGGTGACCCGAAGTTCACCTCAAGGCTTATCGTCAGCGCACTGGCGAAGGCCGCGAATGGCGTGTAGCTGTGCCTGCGGCCCGGGTCGGTGACAAAGCGCGAGCGATAACGGGTGGTTCCTCCCGCCTTCATTACCGACATGGGAGTGATCACCGGAAGAGAAACGAAGGCGTGCGGGCTGCGGGCCGCCAGCATCAGATCGTGCGCCCACTCGTAGCGTTCAGGCAGGGCCTGGCTCTCGGCCAGGGCAGCCGTTCTCTTGATGAAGGTCGCGAAATCGTTGCCGCCACAGCGGCAAGAGTCCCCTCGGTCGGGCCGGTCCCCGTCGCCAGCGCTCTTGGCTAGCTGGGCCAGGACTACGTCGATGGACCTGATGTCGAACGCCATGTGGTCGAACGCGAACGCCACCCGAAGGCGCCCGTCGTCATCGATGCCATAGGCGGCCGCGTATCTGTAGTCCGGATTCCGCTCCTCGAGTTCGGATTCCATGGCCTCGAACAACTCGTCCCACGAGCTTGCCTTAGGCACGTGGTAGATCGGCGGGGGGTTGCCGCGGATCTCGTGGCAGTTCCTGATGCGCTGATGCCACGATTCGGCCGGTCCTTCCTGCACGAAGGTCGTGCGGAGAACGGGATAGACGCGCGCGAACTCGGCCAGCACCTCGTGAAATCTGGCCAGGTTAGTAACGCCATCGACGAAGGCGAGCGCAACCAGCCACGACGGCGACGGCTCGCCTAGCAGCGACTCGAGAGCGAGCCGTTGCCTTTGCGGGTCATTCAGCTCGTAGGACTGCTCGGCAGTGCACCCGGTCACGTCTCACCCCTGATCTTGTCGCCCGGAAAACTGAACGTACCGCCGGTAAGCGGAACGAAATACGCCCCGCGAATGGCCTTGGGTTGCTCGGCTTTAAGACCAGCCCGAATATGCATTACGTCGCCGCAGCCGCGAGCGAACCGAATGGGCAGGTGAAAGAGCAGCTGCGCGTACAGGGTTCGCCGCAGGTCGCCCGGGGTACCCGTGAGGCCCATTTCCTGCAGGTCGATCCAGTTGCGCCAGATGACGCAGACCATCAGGCCGTGTTCGCCGTGCGCCTTCGCGGTGAGGACCACGACGGAGACGCCATCGCAGGCTTCCCACTGCCGGACCCGGAAGTCGACGAGCTGCTCGGCGTCGGGCAAGCCGTAGGCCTGGTTGTTCTGGGCAATGAGCGCGGCGGCGAAGGAACGCACCTCGCTCCAGGTCGTGACGGCCGACTCGACGCCGTATCGCTGCGCCATGCGCTCGTCTCTGGTGAGGGTTTGCCGGACCTTGCGAGGGAGCGCCGCACCAGCGAGCGGCCGGTCGAAGCGAGCGTCGGCGCCGAGCGCCTGCCGCTCAAGGCGCGAGCCGAGAACTTCCTGCCACGGTCTCAGCTGCTTATCGGTCAGGAAGGGCAGGAGCAGCGACCGGCGCGGCTCGCGCGCCAGCAGTTCCTCGACCAGCCTGATATGCCACCTCGAGCCGATGATTCCTGACGCGATGTGCAAGGTGGAGAGCAGTCCGCTCCGGCCGCCGACGACGGTGCTGTCAGCCGGCGGGGGCGGTTGATCCAGGCCCCAGGTGGCCGGGTCATAGTTCGGGTCGGGCCACGCTTTCTGCTTCGGGCGGTAGAGCGGGACGGCGGCGAGCAGCGTGCTGCCCTCGTACGCGCACAAGTATTCGGTTGACCACCGGCGGTCTCGCTCCAGCTGCACGAGGCGGGAGTGACAGCCAACCGGACCGCAGCTGGAGTCCAGGTGATCGAACTCGCCGGAGTCAAGGTCACGGAGAGACGCCAAAGCCTGAAATCGCATCATCGATGGCTCTCATCGGCCGATGCGGTTTCTGGCGTCTCGCCGACATCGACCGTCTCGCCGACATCGACCGTCTCGCCGACGTCGGCTGTCTCGTCGACATCGACTCTTACCAGCGACTCGATCTGCTCGATGGAGCGGTGCATTTCCTCGAAGGTCGAGGTGGCGCCGCTGACCAGGGCTAGGTAGCTGCCGGTTCCCAGCCGCCAGTCGAGCACGGATCCCGGGCGGGCCCGTAGCTGCACTAGTTCGACGCCGGGAAGCTCACGCGCCTGGGCGACGCCGCTGACGGCTCTGACGCGCCCGACCGTCATCGGGGCCGGAATCAGATACCGGAAGGCGACGACCTCGCCTGCCGGCTCTGGCCAGCTGGCCCCGGCCGCATCGGCCTGGCAAGCGGCGGCCAGCTCAAGCGCGACCAGGTCTCCGCCGCCAGTCCGCTTCCACAGCCAGGCGATGTGGCCGCCGAGCCTGCCGTTGACCTCGATGACGCTGGCACCGTCGGCCTGGAGCTTGATCTCGGTGTGGGAAACCCCGTCGCTGACTCCGATCGCGTCAAGCGCCGCGACCGCGAGGTCGTTTACCTGGTCCAGGTCCGCCTGGCTAAGCCCGGCCGGCATCACGCCGCCGCGCTCCCGAAACGGCGCCGCTAGAGGTAGGCGCGCGGTCACGGCCACCGGCTTATGACGGCCTCGCACCGAGAGCGTCTCGACCGAGACGTAGTCCGCGAGGCCTACGCCGCTCGGTCCTCGGCCAGGCAACTCGGCCTCGATGACCATGCCGCCGGCCCAGACCTCGGGCGGGATGTCCGCGGCCACCTGATCGAGTTCGTCCTTCGAGCGGACGCCGAACGTGTAGGCGCTGCCGACGCTGGTGCGCGGCTTGATCACGGCGGGAAGGCCAGTGCGGTCAAGAGCAGCTGGCAGCTCGGCCGGGGCGGCGACCGCAAGACAGGGCACCTCTCCCAGGCCGGCGTCGGCCAGCCGCTGCCTCTGGCCGAACTTGTCGGCCAGGAGCTTGGCCGCCGGCACCGGAGTCCCGCCGAGTCCTAGTTCCTCCCGGACGAGAGCGGCCGGGAGGACGAGCGGATCGCAGAACGTCGTTACCGCGCTCAGCTTGATCGGAGCCTTACTCGTGAGGAAGTCGCGCCAGTAGTGGACCGGCCCGCTCTGCTCGAGGACTTTGCGCAGGGGCACCGAACCCGCGCAAATTTTTCTCACAAGCCAAGAGATTTCCCAGCCCGGCGGGAGACCAGCGATGATCTCAGAGGGCGAGGCCGCGCCCACGTCGTACAGCACTCCCAGGGTCGCCATGCTCCTCAACCTCCAGCCGGGCCGGGCCCCGGGCCACCCTCGGCCAGCCCGGCCAGCTCGCGGCGGTCAACCTTGCCCGAGGCAAGCCTGGGCAGCTCGTCGGTGACGATTACCTTCGCCGGGCACATGTAGGCGGGCAGATTGTCGCGGCACCACTGCCTGACGGCCATCGCCTCCATTTGCCTGGCCACGACGACGGCTATCAGCCGGACCACGACGCCTTCGCGCTTCTGCGGAACCACCGCGGCCTGAGCAACGCCCGGCATCCTCGCGATCTCGCCTTCGACCTCTTCCAGCTCGACCCGGAAGCCGCGGATCTTGACCTGGTTATCTCGCCGGCCGAGAAAGTGAAGCACGCCGCTGTCGTCAGCGGCGCACAGGTCGCCGGTCCGGTACCACCGCCGGCCGTCGACAACGGGGAAACTCCGGGCGGTTCTCTCCGGTTCTCGCACGTACTCCGTCGCCAGGCCAGGCCCGGCCAGCCACAACTCCGAAGCCGCCGGCCCGTGCTCTCCCCCCGGCCCGCGCTCTCCCGGCCGCCCGCGCTCTCCCGGCCGCCCGCGCTCTCCCGGCCGCCCGTGCTCTGCGGGCCGGGCGAAGGGCTCCAGCCGCACCTGGGTGCTGCCGAGCGGGACTCCGATCGGCGCGACCTTCCATTCGCGCACTTGCTCGGTGACTGGCCAGGCCGTCGCCCAGATGGTCGCCTCGGTGGGTCCGTAGAGGTTCCAGACCCGGCCAGAGCCCTCGGTCAGCCCCTCGGTCAGCCCCTCGGTCAGCCCCTCGGCCAGCCGCGTCGCGAGCGGAGCGGGCAGCGCCTCTCCCCCGCACCACAGGTCCGTGCCCGCCGGCGGCCGCCAGCCAGCCGCGGTCAGCACGGAAAACAGCGTCGGTGTCCCTTGGATGACGGTCGGGCGTTCTTCGGCCAGGGATTTGGCCAGCGCCGGCACGTGATCGCGAACGCTGGCTTCCGGATACCAGCCCGTCAGGTCGCTGACGAATGGCAGCAGCATCTCAAGCAGCGAGATGTCGAAGGTAGGAGTAGTAATCACGGCGATCGAGCCACCTGATCGCGGCGTCAGCATCGCCTGCAAGTCACTAAGGCGGCATTCCAGCGCCTCGGCGCCTACCAGCACGCCTTTCGGATCGCCGCTTGATCCGCTCGTGAACAATATGTAAGCGCCGCCCGGAAAAAGGCTCCCCTGATATTCGGGACGTATTATCGCCCGCGCGGACCTCGCCGCCTCATCGAAGGTCAGCTCAGCCGCGACGTCCGCTTTCCTGCGAACCTGCTCCCGCCGGTGAGCGGGCCACCGCGGGTCGACCGGTACGCCGACGCCGCCCAGGGCCCACAGCGCTACCAGCGCGAGCGTCGCGCAGAAGGGGTCACGCGTCTGCACGGCGACCGCCTTGCCGGGAAGGTCGCTGACCGCCGCCAGTTGCCGCCACAGATTCTCTATGAGCTCCCGGACCTCGGCCGTCCCTAAGAGACCGTCGGGCCGCAAGCGCACCGAGGAAGGCCGCCGCGCGAATTCCGCCAGCCGCACAGTCAATCTCCCGGAATTCGGTCGGCCAGCTCGGCCAGGGTTTCGGCCTCGAACACATCGGTGTATTCGGCGACGAACCCGTAATTCTCTTTGAGTATCGAGATCAGTTCCACGGCGTCGAGCGAGGTGCCGCCGAGTTCGAAGAAGTTCTCCGCCCCGGTCAAGGCCGCCTCACCGAACATCTGCTCGCAGATCTTGCAGATGGCCTCAAGCACTCGGCTGCGGTCTTCAGGCATCAGGTCTCCTCCGTGTCGTGACCGGTGCGTACGGGCGGGCCTGGGGGATCCGGAGCAGCCTCCGCACTTTCCGCGCTCTCCGCGCCCGCGCTTCCCGCGCCCGCGCCCGCGCGCCCGACCGCCTGAACGCTGGGGCTGAACGCCAGCACCCCGATCGTCGCCAGCTGCACGGCCGCGACCGCCCACAGGAGCGGCTTGACGCCCACCACCGGAATCAGCGAGCCCGCAATCGCCAGCCCGATCGGAAGCGACGCCAGCGAGCCGAAAAAGTCATAGGAAATGACCCGGGAAAGCAGATGCTCTGGGACATGCTGTTGCACGATGGTCATCCAGATGGCCCCGAACGCGGTCATTCCGGCCCCGCCGAGAGCGGCGGCAACGGCCACCGCCGCGATATCCAGATGAAGCGCCATCAGCAGCGGCGCCAGGGCGTACAGCCCGATGAGCGGCACCGCCGCCGCCAGGCGCCACTGCCTTGACTTCAGGGCACTGACCACCAGGCCTCCGGCAATCGCGCCGAAGCCGGCCGCGGACGAGGCGGTCGCCCACATTGCCGGGCCGGAATACAAACGCAAGCTGGCCACCGGGCCAATCACGGCATAGGCGCCGTACAGCAGGTTAAAGAATGATGCTCCGATTACCAGCGTGCGGAACCAGGTGCGGCTCGAGAATTCCGCCCAGCCAACCCTGAGATCGGTCAGCATCGACGTGGTCTTGGCTCGTTTCGGCATCTCGGCATTGATGAACGACAAGGCCACGACGTTGACGAGGAACGTCACGCCATCGGCCAGGATGGCCCACCCGGCCCCGATCGTGAGCACGCAGACGCCGGCGACCGCCGGCCCGACCACCGCCGCTACCGCGTAGTTGGTCTGGATCAGCGCATTGGCCTGGTGCAGGTTCTCCTTCGGCACGACATTCGCCGTAAGACCACTCGCCGCGGGCGCGAAAATCGCGCCGCCAAGACCCTGGGCCGCACCAAGGACGGCGACAAAGGCAATAGGGGGATGCAACGTGATGAGGCTGGCACCCAGGATCAGTTCACCGGTTCCGCGGAAGGCGTCAGCGCCCATCATGAGGCGGCGCCGCGAGAAACGGTCGGCGATCACGCCGCCTACCAAATAGAAGGCGACCTGCGCCAAAGCTTGCGTGCCGAGTACGTACCCTAAATCGGCCGCCGAGTGGCTGAGCCGCAGGACGGCGAACACCAGGGCTACCGGGACAAACCGGTCACCGAGCGCGGAGGTCGCCTGGCCTAGGAACAGCAGCCTGAAGTTACGCTCCCGTAGGGCGCGCACCTAGCCTCGTCTCGTCTGCGTCGGAGCGGCGCGGGACTGGTTCAGACGGACCTGACTCATGCTGCTCCCAGCGCCAGGAGGGATCAGTATTAACCAGAAAAAGTAAAATTGCTGCTAATCAACTTGTCAAGCACGATACTTCCAGCCTGGACGGCCAAACGCGACCAAACGTGACCAAGCGCGGCCAACCCGGCCCCGGGACGCCGTCCATCACCCTGCGCGAGAGCCTGACACCGGGCCAGCCCGCGTGGGGCGGGCCGGTAAACGTTGACCAGGCATCAGCTTCTTTTTACTCTAGCGGTAGCTTTGCGTCTTTTTCCGGAAAGGACAAGTCAGGAAATAGACTGCCATTCGCCGTTGGGGGCAGAGTCGTTGGGAGCAGAGTCGTTGGGAGCAGAGTGGATCTAACCGCGGACATGGTGCTTGGCGCGCTCGAATTGTGCACGGGAAGGTCGGCCACCAGGCCCGATGAGATGGTGGACCTGGTCCGCCGGACCGAACCGGGTCTGGCGGTCACGCTGTTCTCGGCGTGGGAGGCCGGCGGCGCCGGCCTGAGCCCGGCGTTACGCCTCGAAGTCGAGGCCGTCAGGAACCGGATGGAGTTCTACCGGGCGGTCATCGGCCGGATCCGGGCCAAGGTCCCGGATCTGATGCTGATCAAGGGCCTGGAAGTGGCCGACCTCTACCCAGCCGGCCTGGTCAGGAACATGACCGACATCGACGTCATCGCTCCGTCCCAGTCGGCGCAATGGGATGTCGTCCAGATCTTGCTGGCCGAAGGCTGGGAGATCGACGCCGGATCGGCCGTCAGCATCGACGGCGACCTTCACATGCTGATCAGCCTGCTCCTCCCGCACGAGGATCGCTATCAGGCCCCGTACAGCGCCGAGATCGGCACGACCTACACGCTTGGCAATCTGACCGGCATCCCGCCGGTGCTCAGCCTGCCGCCAGAATGGCAACCGCCCGCCATCAAGAACATGCTCATGCTGCTCAACGAACGGTATGAGCAGCCGTTCCGGGCCAGGGACCTCATCGATTCCGCCCTCCTGCACGAGCAGCTGGGCGACTCTGATCTCCAGACGCTGCACGAGGCCGTGATCGAACTCTGCCTGGCGGTCGAGTACTCCGAGCTCGCTCGGCTCGTCAAGGCCGCGGGGCTGGCGACGTTCTCGCCGCTGCCTGGCGGCAACCGGGCTACCGCCGCGAACGCCCGCGCCCGCCGGCTGACGCGCCAGCTGGGTTTCGCGCGCAAGCCGCTCGGCTGGGCCGCCCGCAACCTGCAGCGCAGGCAGATAGTGGGCCAGACCCGACGGGCAGAAAACCTGGTCTGGGGCGCGGTGCCGCGCTGGATGCCCGTCGCCTCAGCCGTGGAGGCGGGCCTGCTGTCGTTCGGCCTGCCCGTCGACGGGCCGCCTCCGGACGTGAGTTCGGTGATCCTTCGCCGTCGGGGCGTGAACGCCTGGGTGGACACGCCGGTAGGCCGCTTCCTGCTGACCATAGGCGACGACGTCCCTGAGTCGCTGTTCGATGAGCTTTCCGCGCCGGGCGACGACACCAGGAAAGGAGGATCCCATGTGCCCTCAAGCCAGGAGGCCTAAGAAGAAGAAGTAGCACCTAGCAGCGACCGGGGCGCACTACGCGCCCCGGTCCGACTCACCAGCGAGGAAAGAAACCCCCGCAAATCTTTCTAAAATCAAGAAAGAAAAAGCCTTTTAAGGTGAAAGCATTTCGGCGGTTTGAATCCGTGGCGGTGAGCCCCGTCCGGTTGCCCGGGCGGGGCCGCCTTCTAGCTAGAAGCCGCCGGTCCCGTCGGGGGTGCCGAGTCCGGTGACAGCGTCGTAACCCTTCTTCGCGACGCAGATGTAGTCGTTGCCGCAGTCCTGCAGCGGGGAGAACCCGTTGAACAAGGCGTTGTTGCCCCTGGCGACATCGAAGAACGACCGCTGGTTCCGGTAGAGGCGGGCGCTGGTCACCGCAGCGCGAGATCACCTGGGCACCGAGCCGGGCGGCGGTTACTTCGCTAGCCCCTAGGCCGGCGGCAGTGGCATCCTTGGCCTCCACGACCAGGATGTGGCAGTTCGGGCAGGAAACCGAGATCATCGACACGTCCAGGGTGGCTTCCAGGTCCCAGCCGGTGAACTTCCCCGACGGCGCTACCGGGGTCGTTCCAGAATTATGGTAACTGGGTTGGCGGCGTGTCGCGGGATTTCTCGCGCGGTAGGGCCCGGACCTGGCTGAGGGCCCGCGCGGGCGCGCCGGGGCGCGGGCGGCGTCCGGTGCCGGACGGGCCCGCGGCGGCAGGCTTCATGATCGGGCGATGCGGTTTAGGTTGAGTTGATCTTGGTTCGGTGCGCTGGCGCGGCCTGGCGGTACCCGGGGCGGCGACTTCCCTATGGTTGGGGCCGACTTCCCTATGGTTGGGGCCGACTTCCCTATGGTTGGGGCCGACTTCCCCATGGTTGGGGCCGACTTCCCCATGGTTGGGGCTGACTTCCCCATGATTGCGCTGACTTACCCATGATTGCGCCGTACTTTTGTCGTCCTTATGGTGATTTGCGACCGCGGAATCATGGGGTAGTGCGCGCAATCATGGGTAAGTGCGCCCGAACCAGGGGGAAGTGCGCCCGAACCAGGGGGAAGTGCGCCCGAATCACGGGGAAGTGCGCCGCAGCCGGGGGGACGTGCGCCCGGACGGGCGGCAGGCGGGTGCGGGCAGGCACCGGGCCGGTGACAAGACAGGGCCCCGGGCACCCGGGACCGGTCCGGCAGGTTCACTTGACCGCA
>DATNFM010000355.1:0-25446 GCA_035606435.1 Streptosporangiaceae bacterium
GGTCGCGGCGACCAGAACCGGGTCGGGGCGGATGGTGAGCGTCACCCGGCTGCCCGCCGGGTGAGCCACGGCGTCGGCGGTGGTGAGCTGGGCCATGATCGTGGTGTCGCCAAGGTCGACCGTTACCCGGCTGGTGGCGCCCAGGAACGTAGTGGCGATTACCGTGCCGGTCAGCGGTCCGGACTCACCCGAATCGCCGGCCAGCGTGACCGCCTCGGGCCGGACGAGCGCGATCGCCGGCCCGGGCGCCGTCGTGACGTCCACGAGAGGAAGGTCGCGCCCGCGGACGGCCACCGTCGAGCCACTCACGACGCCTTCCAAGCGGTTGGTGAGGCCGACGAACTCGGCGACGAACGGCGTAGCGGGGCGGGAGTAGACATCGGTCGGTGGTGCGAGCTGCTCCAGCCTCCCGTTCTGCATGACTCCGACCCGATCCGCGATCGCAAGCGCTTCCTCCTGATCATGGGTGACGAACAGGGTGGTGATGCCGACCTCAAGCTGGATGCGGCGGATCTGGTCTCGGAGCTGCGCCCTGACCTTGGCGTCGAGAGCCGAGAGTGGTTCGTCGAGCAGCAGCACCTTCGGCTCGATCGCCAGCGCCCTGGCCAGGGCAACTCGCTGTTGCTGGCCCCCGGACAGCTGATGCGGATAGCGATCAGATTGGGACTCAAGCGAGACAAGCTCCAGCATCTCGAGCGCGCGCCGGTCACGTTCGGCAGTACTTACCCGGCGCATCCGCAGGCCGAAGGCTACGTTCTGCCTGACCGTCATGTGCGGGAAGAGCGAGTAGGCCTGGAAGACCATGCCCATGTCGCGCTTGCTCGCCGGCAACCGCGTGATGTCACGGCCATCGACGGTGATCGTCCCGTCATCGGCGTCCTCCAGTCCGGCGAGCAGCCGGAGCGTGGTTGTCTTGCCGCATCCGGACGGCCCGAGCAGGGCTATGAGCTCACCCGCCTTGAGAGTGAGGTCTACGCCGTCTAGCGCGACGACGGAGCCGTAGGCGCGCCGCAGTCCGCCGATCCGCACCTCGACGCCAGGTCGCTTGACTGCCGGTTCTTGCACTGTGGTCATCGGGCACGCACCTAGGCTCGGTCGCGTCGGCGGCGGCCGACGAAGGACAAGATCAGCAGCAGGCAGAAGGTGAGCAGCAGCGCGGCGGCCGAGGCCGAGAAGAGCACGCCGGGGTTCTCGGTGTTGCGACTGATGTCGAACAGGGCGACCTGGAAAGTGGAATAGGTCAGGTTGTAGGCGATCGTGAACTCACCCAGCACCAGCGCGATCGTCAGTAGCAATGCGTTCAGAATGGCCTGCCACATGTTCGGCGCGATCACGCGCGCCATGACGGTGACCCAGCCGGCTCCGAGGCTCCTGGCCGCTTCGGACAAGGTGGTCACGTCGATCGTGTTGAGCCCGGCGGCCAGCGCCCGGTAGGCGTAGGGCAGCGCCAGGACCAGATAAGCGAAGAACAACATGATCGCCGATACATTGAACCGCTCGATCCGGTTATAGATCGGCGCGTAGCCAACGACCAGCACGATCGCCGGAATCGTGAGCGGAAGCAGGCACAAGAACTCCAGCGTCCGGCTGAACCAGCGGACCCGGAGCCTGACCCAGATCATCGTAGGCAGCACGAGCACCAGCATGGCGACGCTGGTAAGCACCGCGATCTCCAGCGTGATCTCGATCGCGGGCAGCAGGGCGGGCGGGCCCTTGTAAGAGGCGATCTGCGTCCAGGCCGAGATCGACCAGGTACCGAGTTTCTTGCCTTGCAGCGAGAACCGGATCAGGGCCCACATCGGCAGCAGAAAGAACAAGCCGAACAGGGCAAACGTCACGTACCGGAACGCGTTCAGCCGTCGGCGCTGACGCCCTCGCAGGCCGCGAGGCGCACCCGCGGCGCTGGGCGCGGCCGGTTCGGCGCCGGCAGCGGTTAGCGCAGCCATTTCGCGGCCCTTCTAGTCAGCAGGGCGTAGCCGGTCATCACGATCGCCACCAGGATCACCATGCCGAGCGCGAGAACATCGGCCTGATTGAAGTTCAGCAGGCCGACCTCGCTGATCATCGAGATCGAGATCTGCTGCGGCACGATGTAGGAGATCTGGTTCTCCCAGGCGACGATCGTGGCGTAGGCAGACAATCCATTGGCGAACAGCAGGAGCATTCCGCCGAGAAACGCCGGGGTGAGCAGCGGACCGCCGATGTGCCGCCAGTAGTGCCAGGTCGAGCCGCCGAGATTCTCGGCGGCTTCGCGCCACTGGACCTTGAGCCCATCGATGGCGGGCAGGAACACCAGCACCATCAGCGGGATCTGGAAGTAGATGTAGATCAGGGAGATGCCCCAGGGGAAGGAGTAGTACCAGCCGGCATGGAGCAGGTAGCCGGTGGTCGGTCCGATCGTCACCAGGAACGCGAAGGCCAGCGTTACCCCGCCGAACTGGGCGAGGACCCCGGAACCGGACAGATAAAGCCGGCGCATGATGCCGTCGCGCGGGCCGGAGGCTACCGCGTAGGCGAGTACCGCGCCGAGTACGGCACCGCTCACCGACGAGATGCCGGCGAGCTCGAACGAGCCGACAAAGTAGCTCCGTACCGCCGAGCCGCCGAGCGCCGAGATTCCGGAGAGGGTGAAAGCGCCGGCTGGGTTTTTGAAGGCGTTCCAGATGATGATTCCGGTCGGCAGCAGCAGGAACAACCCGACATATCCGATGAAGGGCAGGGTGCCGACCCAGGCGGTGGTCGGCCTGCGCCGGACCCGGCGGGTCGTTATGCCCGCCGGGTCGGCACCAGATTGCGCGATCGCTGTCATTTCCTGGCCAGGGCTAGCTCACGGCCTTGGCCCAGTTGGTGGCAAGGAAACTGGCAGCGCCCGTGGCCTGCGACTGGGACAGGAACACCGGGCTGCCGGTGACCGGGGGCAGGGCTCCGGCGGCAGTCTTGTCGATCGAGCCGTTGGAGGTCATGGCGGTCTGCTCGACCGGCCGGGCGCCACCTTTCAGCCACAGGTTCTGCCCGCCGACGGCTGCTTGCGAGAACAGGAATTCCTCCCACAGCCGCGCGGCAGCCGGGTGCGGTGCGCCCTTGTTGATCGCCTGGGCGTAGAAGCCGCCGAGCGTGGCGTTAGACGGAATGAACACCTTCCAGGTCGAACCCGGCTGGCCGACTACGGTCGCCGTGTTCAGGTAGTCCCAGTTGAACACCACCGGGGTGGCGCCGGTCTTGATCGTGGACGGCGTCGCCTGGACTGGGTTGAAGTTGCCCGCCTTCTTAAGCTTGCTGAAGAAGGTGACACCAGTGGAGATGTTGCCGGGCGATCCGCCGAGCGCGAGGTTCGCCATCATCACGCCGTTCAGCGCGGCGTTGGCCTCCGTCGGGTTGCCGTTGAGCGCCACCGAGTTCTTGAACTTGGGGCCGAGCAGTTGATTCAGCGAGGTGATGGTCCCAACCTTGGCGGAGTTGTAGCCCACCGACATGTAGCCGCCGTAGTCCTCGACCCACTGGCCGTCCGCCTGCTTCTGGCTAGCCGGGATATCGGACCAGGTCGCCACCTCGTACGGAGCGAACAGGTTCGTGTACTGGTAGGCAACGGCAAGGCCGACGTCGAGCACATCGGCGGCCAGTGGCGTGCCGTTCTTCTGCTGGATCTGCGTGATCTCCTGCGCGCTGCTGTCGTCAGGAGCGATCGAGTTGATCTTGATCCCGTACTTGGCTTCGAAGGCCTTGATGATGTTGCCGTAGTTAGCCCAGTTGGCCGGGAGCGCGATGACGTTGAGCGTGCCCTCCTTCTTGGCCGCCTTGATCAGTGCGCTCAGCCCGCCGCCCTTGGCGGCCGACGTGGCCGTCGACCAGTCAGTCCCGCCTGAGGAACTGTTAGATGAGGATGAGGAACAGCCTGCCGCGGTGAGTGCTAGCAGGCCTAGGGTCACGAGCGCCGCTCGCGACCTCCGCCCGGTCAAGGCGATGTTGCGGAATTTCACAGAACCCTCCCCAAGGTCAGGTGAATAGCGGTATCGCCTGTTATGCGAAGAATGCCACGTAGTGGGTAGTTGCGTGTCGTTCCTCGGCGGTTGAACAACGGGCGAACGAAGTTGGCTAACCGGCGAATAAATAGCTGACGCCCGACATGGTCACGCAGTCATCGCCACAGTGTCAAGAGTCTTAGAAATATATCTAATTCATTATAAATAGTATAAATCAGCTCCGAGGTCGGTGTGTTTTCCGTATCGCGGAGCGGCGGCCTGAGATTCGCGCGCAACCAACTCGGCTCTGGGAGCCGGCCGCCTGACCGCCGATCTCGCCCGGGCGGGGCCGGGCGGAGGTGCCTGGCGATCCATCTGAGGGAGACCTGGCCGCTGATCCGCGAAAGAGACCGCCCGGATGCTTTATGCCAACGTCATTGAATTTATGTTTTGGTTGTAGCGGAGTTCCAACCGGGCGAGTCGATCGGGCGTCTAGATGCGTATGAGGGCGTCATCATCTCCCGGGCGGCGGTTTGTCCTGATCGGCGGGCTTTCGCTCGGCGTCGCGGCGGTGGCCGGAGCCGGGATCGGAGAGTTCCTGGCTGGAGGCCGGCGGCCTGCGCTTGTTCGGCCGCCCGGGGGCGGACCGTCGCGAGGGAGCGGCTCGCCGACCGCAACCGCGACTCCGACGCCGACCGGGCCGGCCCTCTCGCGGCCGCCGGGGCCCTCGGACTGGGCCGCGCTGCGCCGCCAGCTCTCGTCGGGCGTGCTGGTTACCCCCGACAGCTCGGGCTATGACACCGCGAAACTGCTCTTCGATCCGAAGTTCGACCAGACGCGGCCGCAGGGGATCGCCTACTGCGCGTCGGCGGCGGATGTAGCCGCGTGCGTGGCGTTCGTTCGCCGGTTCGGCCTGCCGGTCGCGGCCCGGTCGGGCGGGCATAGTTACGGGGGCTGGTCGAGTTCGACCGGGCTGGTGATCGACGTCAGCAAGCTGTCGCGGGTGAGCGTTGATGCCGGCGCCGGTACCGTCCGGGTGGGGGCGGGGACGCTGCTGATCGACCTGTACAGCCAGCTGGCCGCGCATGGACTGGCCGTGCCGGGCGGGTCGTGCCCGACGGTCGGGATTGCCGGGCTCGCGCTCGGCGGCGGGGTCGGCGTCGTGTCCCGGCTGTTCGGCCTCAGCTGCGACAACATCGTCGGCGTGCAGATCGTCACCGCCGATGGCGCGGTGCGCGAGTGCTCGGCCAGTTCGGCCGGCGGCGACGCCGACGTGTTCTGGGCGTGCCGGGGTGGCGGCGGAGGCAGCTTTGGCGTGGTCACCGAGTTCACCTTCCGCACCCATCCGGCCCCTGATCTAGTGCTGTTCTTCCTGCAATGGCCGTGGTCGGTGGCGGCGCAGGTGATCGACTCGTGGCAGTCCTGGGCCCCCGGTGCGCCCGATGAGCTCTGGTCCAACCTGCACCTGAACGGCTCGCCGGGCGGCGGTTCGCCGCAGATCAGCGTCGGCGGCACGTATGCGGGTACGGCCGACCAGGCGCAGGTCCTGCTCGACCGGCTGTATTCGGCGGTCGGCTCACAGCCTTCGAGCGTGTTCGTGCGCAGCGAGGAGTTCCTCAGTTGCATGCTGGTCGAGGCCGGCTGCTCTGACCTGTCCGTCGAGCAGTGCCACCTGCCGATCCAGAACCCGGCCGGCACGCTGGACAGGCCACCGGAGTACGCCAAGTCCGACTTCTATACCGAGCGGCTGTCGGCCAGGGGCATCTCGACTTTGCTGGATCAGGTGGTGGCGCTCGGCCAGGTCGAAGGTGCGCCGGGGGCCGTGGGCGGCGTCGCATTCGACGCGTTCGGTGGCGCCATTAACCGGATCGGCGCGGGGCAAACGGCGTTCGTCCATCGCAACGCGCTGTTCCTCGCGCAATACAGCACTGGCTGGTCGCCGGGGCTCGAGCCCGCCGGGGGATCCGGCTTGGCGGCCGTTGCGAGGCAGCGTGCCTGGCTCGCCTCGTTCCACGGCGCGATGCGCCCCTATGCGAGCGGTCAGGCCTACCAGAACTACGCGGACCCTGACCTGGCAGACTGGCAGCGTGCCTACTACGGTGCTAACTACGCCCGGCTTCAGCGGATCAAGGCTGCGGTGGATCCGGCCGACCTGTTCCGCTTCCCTCAGTCGATCGAATTGCCTGCCTGATCCGGGCCGCTAGTGCGGGTGCCACATCCCGAGCACGACGATGCCGATTCCGAAGGCGAGAAGGATGGTAATGAAGCCGTTGCGGTGCCGGTTTTTCCGGTAGCCCGGTATTTTGGCTTTCGTTGACTTGACGTCGGAGTGCGCCGCGTAGGCCCGATTCGCGTGCCACCCGAGCGCGAAGCCCGCGCACAGAGTCATGAGTACCAGTCCAAAGGAGGCCGAACTCATTTGAAGTGCCTTTCCCCCGACAGCGGCCTTCAGTAATAACCATCGAGAACTATCTGAACGGCCGGGAAGAGTCTTCCCGCAATTTCGGCCCCGTTATGTCTAGGCAGAGGTAAAAAGGGAGAATGGTAATATGAAGGAAACGCTCACCGCCGAGACCCTCACGATCCCTGGTCACAACGGCGATGAGATTGAGGCGTATCTAGCCAAGCCGGGTGACACCGAGACTTTCGCTGGCGTCGTCGTGATCCATCACCTGCCCGGCTACGACTCCTCGACCAAGGAAATCGTCAGGAAGTTCGCGGCGAACGGGTATGCGGCGCTCATGCCGAACCTGTACTACCGTGACTTCCCGGACGCGAGCCCGGACGATGCCGCCGCGGCGGTCAGGGCCAAGGGCGGCGTGGCCGATGAGCAGGTGGTCGGCGATGTCGGGGGAGCGGCTGACTACCTGCGATCGCTGCCGGGCTGCAACGGCAAGATCGGCGTTATCGGCTACTGCTCGGGCGGCCGCCAGTCGTTCCTGGTGGCGTGCAGCATTCAGGTGCAGGCGGCGGTGGACTGCTATGGCGGTGCGGTCGTGACCGTGCCCGAGCAGGCTCCATCAAGCATGAAGCCGCTGATCGGGCTGTCGGAGAACCTGAGTTGCCCGCTGCTCGGCCTGTTCGGTGCCGATGATCAGTTCCCCGTGCCGGCCGACATGACCGAACTGTCCCGCGTGCTCGACAGCTTCGACAAGCCGCACGAGTTCCACACGTTCGAAGGCGCGGGGCACGCGTTCTTCTCGGTGGACCGGCCATCGTATCGGGTCGACGCGGCGACCCAGGGTTGGGAGAAGATCTGGGAATTCTTCGGCAAGCACCTAGCCTGAGAGGCGGATCAGTCATGTGCACGTACCTCACCGAGAGCATTCCGGCGATCGGAAGCGGCAAAGGCGCGAACGGCTGGTTCGGGCTGACCGAAGTCAATGTCTATTTCGATCATCCTGTGCACGCTCCGGCCGATCACACGCTCAATATCGACTTTGCTGATCCCAGCAAGGGTCCGGCGGCTCGGGTGGCGGTCGAATTGACTGCGGACACGGCCCGGGCGCTGATCAAGGCGATCGAGACGACGCTGGCGGCGGCGCCGGCGGGACTGACGTAGCCGGTTCCGGCGACATCGGCCCGACGCTCGCTTCGGCAATTCGACAATGAGCGTCGGGCCGCGCTGTTTGTGCCTGGGTTGGTTGGCTGGGTTGGTTGGCGCTGGGTTGGTTGGCGCTGGGTTGGCTGGCTGGGTTGGCTGGCTTGCGGGTCGGGTGTCAGTGGCGGATGCGATTATCGGGGCGAAGGCAACGGGCTCAGGGCGAAGGTCGGAAGCCGGGCGGAGTCTGGCGCAGGCATAGGAGGCGGACATGAGGTTCAGGGTCGGACGTGACGCGCTCGGCGAAGCGGTGGCGTTCGTCTCTCGATTGCTGCCAGCCAGACCCGTCCTGCCGCAGTTGTCCTGCCTGCTGATCGAGGCGGGCGAGGACGGCCTGACCATGTCCTGCTTCGACTACGAGATCTCGGCCCGCTGCCGGGTCGAGGCCGAGGTGGCCGAGCCGGGCACGGCACTGGTGCCTGGCCGGCTGCTGGCCGAGATCACCAGGAGCCTGCCGTCGCGGCCGGTGTCGTTTTCTTCCGAGGCGGACGTGCTGAACCTGGTCTGCGGCGGTGCCGAGTTCGGCCTTGTCTGCCTGCCGCTCGACGAGTACCCGGCGCTGCCGGAGTCGCCACCAATGGTGTTCTACGTGGACGGAGGTGTGCTCGCCTCGGCGGTCGGCCAGGTCGGCACCTCCGCCAGCCGGGATGACACGCTGCCGATGCTCACCGGGATCTGCCTCGATCTCGACGGTGACCAGCTGACGCTGGCGGCGACGGACCGGTACCGGCTGGCTGCGAGCCGGATCCCGGTTACCCCGGACGACGCTGACGTCCGGGCGCTCGCGCTGGTGCCGGCCAGGATCATGGCCGAGGTAGCGCGCATGCTTTCCGCCGGGGTGATGGTGACGGTCGCGTTCGGCGTCGAAGGTGGCGGAGTTGATCGACGGCGGTCGTCTGGGGCGTCGGCGTCGGCGTCGGGGGCCGGCGTGGCTGCCGGCGCCGGCGATGCTCAGCCGCATCCGGCCGACGGGCTGATCGGGTTTGAGGCGGGCGATCGACGGCTTACGGCCAGGCTTATCGGCGGGGAGTTCATCAAATACCAGAGCCGGTTCACCAGTGACTTTGCCTGCCAGGCGGATCTGGCGCCTGGCCCGGTGATCGAGGCCGTGCGGCGGGCTTCGCTGGTCGCCGAGCGGGCCGGCCCGGTCCGGCTCTCGTTCGGCGACGACCAGGTCGTGATCGAAGCTCACGCCGAGGGTCGGGCCAGAGCGGCCGAAGCGGTGGAGGCGGAGTTCTACGGCGACCAGCCGGTGATCTCGTTCAACCCGCACTACTTGCTGGATGGGCTGGTGGCGGCGGCCGCGGCTGGTGAGGCTCTGCAGTCTGGCCGGGCTCATGGAGGTGGGGCTGGGTCGGCTGGCGGGGCTGGGTCGGCAGCGTCTGGCGGGGGTCGGTCGGCTGGCAGGGATGGGTCGGCCGCGTCTGGTGGGGAGTCTGCCGGCGGGACTGTCCAGGCTGGGCGGATTCGGCTTCTGTTCAACACTGCGGCCAAGCCGGCGTTGCTCACCTGGGTTGAAAGAGGACCCGAGGGTGACGAGACTTTCGACGACGATGGGGGAGTCCCGGCCTTTCGTTATCTGCTTGTGCCGCTGCGAGTTCCCGAGCGCACCTGACAGATAACGGATCTCTGGGTCGGATCTGCGCAGACTGATGGCTTCGAGCGAACCCCATCTTTTCGACGACCGGAATCACAAGTCGCGGCTGTTTCGATCGTTGGGCTTGGTGTCATCGGCGGGCCTTTGGCTTGAGTTGATCTTGGAAGGGCTTGGGGGCCGGAACTGGACCGCGCGTGCGTGCATACGGGGCTACCGATCACGGTGCCGCGCCGGCAGATCCGCGTTGCCCTCGCGCAGGCCCGGGCGTCGGGCGCCAACTATCCATGGTTCCGGCGCACTTCCCTATGATTGGGGCGCACTTCCCCATGATTGGGGCGCACTTCCCTATGGTTGCGCTGACTTCCCCATGATTGTGTCGTCGTTATGTTGGCCTTTGGGTGGTTTTGCGACCGCGCAACCACGGGTAAGTCAGCGCAACCAGGGGGAAGTCAGCGCAACCACGGGTAAGTCAGCGCAACCACGGGGAAGTGCGGGTCCGGTCCACGGACGTGCGGCCTGCGACGCAGGCTAAACAGCATTGCGTGGTCGCAGGGCGTCAGGCGCAAATTCGCCGCCGAAATTCGCCGCCGAAATTCGCCGCCAAATGAAGTTATTCCGGCTGGCCGGAGATGGAACCACCCGATTCGTCGCCTCTCCGACGGCGATTGGCGCATTGATCTGCTGGTGCGTGGGGTGCCGGAAATCCTGGCTACATCCAGCGGCCGCGGCGGGCGCCGCCGCTCATGATGCGCCTTAGCATCTTGCGCACGAAGGTGAAGACCGCGAAGAGGATCAGCAACGGCTTGAAGATCCCCGCGAACGGCAAGGAGAAGCCGATGATCACGACGGCCAGCGCTATCAGCGCGAGCGTGCTCCAGGCCCAGGACCAGGCCGCGCTGCGCCGGTAACCCGCGCCCGAGCCGCCGGGGCTGCCGGAGCCGATCGGTCGGGTGCCGCCTGGATTCTGACTGCCGGCGCGAGTTGGCTGCTGCGGTGGCCACGGTGCGGCGTACGGGTTGATGTAGGGGAGGTCGGCGTTGATCTTGGCTAGGTCTAGGTCTGTCCTGGCCTCGAAGACGGCATCAAGTCGCTGCTGGAACTCCTCATGCGTCAGCCGCCCTCGTGCGTAGTGCTCACGCAAGCTGGACGCGGCCGCCTCGCGCTCCGCGTCGCCGATCCTCACGCCCGGTCCTGCCGCCATCGTTCCTCCAGGTGGGATCAGGGCGGATGCGCAGCTCGGAGTGGTTTCGCCGGGCCAGCGCGATGCTGACATCAATACGATATATCGCAACCAGCGTACCGGCAACTATGACTTCAAACTCACGGCATATCGCGTTAGCCGCGAGCGGGGAGGCAGGGCGGAGGGTACGAGGGCTGACTGCGGCGGCAATGCGGAGGTCGGATGGGATGGCTGGGCGGAGGTTCGGGACCCGGCGCCTGTTGGGGTCGGGGCGGAGGGTGCGCGGGGACTGATGGCGACGGTGGCGTGGCGCGAGGGTGGGTTTGGGTGGCAGGGCGCGAGGGTGGGTTTTGAGTGGCAGGGCGCGAGGCTGGGGCGGCGCGGCGCGGTTTGGGAGTGGAGGTGCCAGGGCGGGGCGTCGGCGATGGCGCTCCGCGGTAGTTGGCGGCACTGGGGAAATGTCGGGCAAGTGCGCCGGTGGGCTGGCCGCGGACGCCAGGTGCAGAACGTCAGGTGCAGAACGTCAGGTGGCGGATGGTGGAGGTGGGTGCCGGTGGTGGGGCGGTTAGGGGCCTAGGTAGCCGCCGCTGTCGGTTTGGGGGTTGGAAACTTGGGCTTGGACCCGCATTGTCCCTGCGTGGGCGAACACCAGCGTCAGCGTCACGTCGTTCCCTACCGGTACCGGGCTGGAGCCGATGATCTCCAGGTGGTTGCCGGTCGGGTCGAGCCTGGTCAGCCGGTGCGCAGGGATGATCATCTCGCTGAGTTGCCGTGCCGCCGCTCCGCCTGAGGTGCTCGGGCCCAGCATGACGACCTTGCCGCCGGCGCTGCTGCGCACGGAAAGCAGACGGTCGGGGGCGCCCAGGTTCGAGATCACCAGGTAGCCGGCGAGTGTCTTGACGCCACTCGCCTGCATGACGAACGCATTGCCGACCCTGATCGGCACGACGACCGGCTTCTGCGCGGTACAACCCGCGAGCGCCACGAGTGCCGCCGCGGCGACTGCCAGCGAAAGCGGCAGGGACGGTGGCACCGGCAGCGGCCAACCGGCGCTGAGGCAGGCGATCCTTCGCCGTGGTCGGGTACCACCTGGCATCTCGGGTTTCCTCGCATCCTCGCGGCCGGGGGCAGCCCCAGCCAAGTTCCGCTAAGGAGGATAGCCGCCGCCCGATCCGCCTGAACTAACCCGGGCAGGTCCCGTCGTCGCCCCGGTCGTAGTCGTCCTCGCCACCGCAGCAGCCCGAGTCGGCCTCCAGTTCCGCATCGACGGTCACAGCAGAGGCTTCCGCGCAGCTAGCCCGAATCTGACCAGTAGCAGCCGCAACGATCGCGGCACTGATCTCCCCAAGCTGAGTGATCTGCTCAGGCGTCAGGGCATCGATAACCGATCGCCGCACCTGGTCGACGTGACCAGGAGCGGCCTCCTCGAGCAGGGCGTAACCCTTCTCGGTCAACTGCGCGATCTGGCCGCGCCTGTCCGTCGGGCAGTCCAGCCGCACGACGAGGCCGCGCGCTTCGAGCTTGGAAACCGCGTGCGAAAGCCTGCTCTTGCTGTACGACGAGGCCGCGGCTAGCTGACTCATCCGCAGAGCTCGTCCGGGGGCCTCGGACAGGTGAACCAGGATCTCGTAGTAGCCGTGCGGCAGGCCGGAGTCGCGCAGCAGCTGCGCCTCGATCCCGCCGAACACCGACTGGCAAGCGGTCAGGTACAGCCGCCAGACGCGCTGTTCTTCTTCCGTCAGCCAGCGGGTGGTCATCTTCACGCCATCAGCGTACCGAGGTAGTTGAACGTTTGACAACATGCCTGCCCCCGTGATACTTGTTGATTGTTCAACCAAAGCTTACCGGCCCAGCCAAACCCACAAGCAGAGCCAAACCGACAAGCAGGGCCAATCCGACAAGCCCAAGCAACAAGCCAAGTGATGGAGTGAGAGAGATGACGCAGACCCTGACCGAGCGGATCCCCGGTTACGTGGCAGGTACCTGGACCATCGACACCTTGCACTCGGAGGTCGGTTTCTCCGTGCGCCACATGATGGTGAGCAAGGTGCGCGGCAAGTTCACCAAGTTTGGCGGCGAGATCGTCACGGCGGAGAACCTGTCCGACTCCTCGGTCACCGCCGAGATCGACCTGGCCTCGATTGAGACCGGCAGCGAGCAGCGGGACGGCCACCTTCGCTCGCCCGACTTCTTCGACACCGAGAACCACCCGCGGATGACCTACCGCTCGACCGGCCTGCGCGGCGACGGCGGCGACTGGGTGCTCGAGGGCGAACTGACGCTGAAGGGCGTCACCCGCAGCGTGCCGCTCAAGCTCGAGGTCAACGGCTTCGGTCCTGACGCCTACGGCGGCACCCGCGCCGGGTTCACCGCGACGGGACAGATCAACCGCGCCGACTTCGGCGTGACCTGGAACGCGGCGATCGAGGGCGGCGGTGTCGTGGTCGCCGACAAGGTCGACCTGCACCTGGAGATCGAGGGGATACTCAAGGGTTAATCCAAGACCTGCACAGTCGCGTTGGACCCTGGCAAGCGGCAAGCTTGCGCGGGGTCCTTCGCGCGTTAAGACCAGAAGGGCTATTTAGCTATAAACATGGCCCAGGGTCTTCAGCCCGGCTCCCAGAGGCTAGTGATCTCCGGAGTGCTCCTTGTGATTCTCGTGCTCAAGCAGCGCGGGCAGGTCGGCCTTGTGCTTGGTCAGGTAGTCCAGGTAAAGCGGCCGGAGCCCGTCCTCGATGCCGCTCTCGTCGGAGTCGATGGCGTCGCCGATGAGCGCCGACAGCTTCAGCGCGTCCGCCTGTGCGTGCTCGGGATGGCCCGCCGCGACCTCGCCCGCGGGAAGCTCGCGCAGCAGTTGCCACAAGAACCCGACATCAAGATGATGCCTGGCCCGGCGCACGGCCAGATCATGCAGTTCGCGGGAGGACAACGCGTCCAGGTCAACCAAGTCCGTCATGGGAAAACCCTACCGGCGACTAGCACCGGCCCGGTTAGCCGCGCTCTAGGACGGTGGGGAGCAGGCCGAGCGGGGGAGAGCCCAGGGCGAGCATGGCGGTGTGGAAGCGGAGCAGGGAGAAGTCCGGGCCCCAAGCCTGCCTGGCTCGCTCGCGCAGGGCCATGATCTCCAGCTTGCCCCAGGTGTAGCGGCCGTAGGTCGGGTCGAACGTGGCCCTGGTCGCCTCGGCCAGGGCGGCCTGGCCGCTCAGGTGGGTGTCGGTCTCGAACCGTCGGGCGCAGTCGGTCACCGTCCAGCCGGTCGTGTGCAGGCCGATCGCGCACGCGAGCCTGGTCACCCGGACCAGGGCCTCCAGCCAGACCCCGATCGCGAACCGGGGGTCGTCGGCGCAGAACCCCTCCTCCACGCACAGTTCTTCCGCATAGTGGGCCCAGCCTTCGACGAATGCGGCCGAATGCAGCGCCTGCCTGATCGCGTTCGGCGCGTGCCGCAGGGCCCGGCCGTGCGAGAAATGCCCGGGCGCGACCTCGTGCACGGTGATGCCGGGCAGCGTCGTGTCGCTGAAGACCTCGAGCCACTCCTGCGCCTCGTGCGGAGGCCAGCTCGGGTCCGGCGGCGTGATGTAGTACATCGAAGGCGCTTCTGGCTCGCCCGGAGCGGCCGTCGCCATCATCGCCATGGCCCAGCGGCGCGACTCGGGCGCGAGCGCGACCACGCACTCGCCGTCGGTGTAGGGGACCAGGTTCTTGCGGTTGGTGAATTCGATGGCGCGCTCGGTCCAGGTGGTCGCCGACGCCAGTACTCCGTCGGCGTCCGGGTGGTCGCGTACCAGCTCGCGGGCCACGTCCATGGCCGGCCGGGAGCCGTCGATCTTCGCGCAGTCGTCGGCGAGCCGGCTGAGCAGCCGGTCGCGTTCAGTATCGGTCCGGGCGGCCAGCTGGCCCAGGTCAACGTCGATGCCCTCGCTGCTGCTCATCAGCTTGCCGAGAGCGTCCGCGCCAAGCGCGGCGTTCTGATCGCCATTCTGGGCGGCCTGGCTCACATGGCGGACCAGCCGGATGTGCGCCGCCAGCGCGTCGGCCCCCACCTTGTCCTCGAGATCGTCCGGCAGCCCGGCCGACAGCCCGCGGACCGCTCCTTCCAGTGCCTTCGCAACCGGAGCGGGAATCTGGTCGAGGGAGGCGATCGCCCCCTCCACGGCCTCTGGCCAGGCCGCCGCGTGCTCGGCCTTGGCCTTGGCCCGCTGCTGCTCGGGGGCATAGTCGCGGTCATAGCCGGCCAGATCCAGGTTGGCGAGGTGCACGAAGGGGTTCGACCGGTGCGTCTCCAGATCGCCGAAGGTGACCTCGGCCAGCCGCTCGAAGGTAGCCAGGTGAGCCTCGTCATAGCTGTCGGCCTCGGCGTTCGCCGACCCGTCGGCCCGCGCCGCCCTGAGAGCGTCCAGGCTGGCGCGTACGCCGGCCGGAGACAGGTCCTGGACCTTGCCGTCGTACTCGTGCCGGCCGCCGTACTCCCGAACCTCGGAGACGGACAGGTCGAGGACGGCGCGCAACCGCGGATTGATGTCAGTCATGATCGGCAACCTATCGGACTACCGGATCGCGGGCCGCGCCATCCTCGACTAGTTCTGGACGGCGTTTTATGGCGTATTGAAACCCGGGATCCCGACGCCGAACCGTACCGACCTGATGCGCAGCACCGTACGGTTCGCGCAGGCGGTGAAGGTGAATGACGGAATGATCGTGGATGCCTGCTGGTTCGGCGCGAAGACCTTCAGGTTCGCGCCCTGGACCATGTTGCAGCTGGGGATGTTGCCGGCCTCCACGATCCCCAGGACGGCGTGCGCGGTCTGGCCCGGCCTCAGCACGGCGAGGTGCTTCGATCCGGCCCTGATCGCGGCGCCGCCGACCTGATGGCCGTTCTTCACCGCCGCGACGCCCGGGAAGCCGAACAGCGCGCAGGTGCGGCGGCCGGTGTTGCTGAACTCGAGCGGGTAGAAGATCGTGCCGGCGGTGCCGCCGCCGGCTCCGAGCCCGAGCCAGATCGTGGTGCTGGAGGCCCGGCACGGCCCGATTCGATGCCTCGGGTGATGCTTGCCCGGGGCCGCGTGACCGCCGGGAGCGGCTATCGCCGAAGCCGGGAGCGCGAGGGCAACGGTTGCCAGCGAGGCGGTCGCTAGCAGTCCGCCAATTCGGCTGGTCCTCATTCTCATAGTTCGAATCCCCCTGTGACTAAATGACTAACTGGATTACCGCATTACTGCGCCGTCCCCGCGCGGGCCAGGCCCGCCTTGAACGGCTCCACGGTCAAGATGTCGGTGCCGTGCACCCGCTTGGCGCAGGTGGTGAACTGGTGCGCGATGAAGATCGAGGTGGCCTGGCCAGGCAACCGGACCAGCAGCCCGGCGACGTTCTTCGGCTTGCAGGTGCTCATCGGCAGGTCAGCGGCTTCTACAAGTCGCAGCCACAGGTGGGCGCTGCGCCCGGCGCCCAGGCGCAGGGACTGCGGTGACAGGCTCCGGTCCACGGTGGCGGCCGGGCCGACCTGGTGGCCAGAACTGCTGGTCACGAAGCTGACGTCGGCGAACCCGGTCAGTTCGCAATTCGCCGTCCCGACGTTGGTGAAGTCGAGCGGGATCAGCGAGGTTCCGGCCGCGACCCCGGCCGAGGAGAGGTCGAGGCTGACCTTGAGCTCCTCAGTGGTGCACGGCCCGCCGGCGGACGTGCTAGATCGGCTGCCGGGCGACTGAGTCACGCCGGTGCCGGGCTGACTGGATCCGGTCTGGTGCTGGCTCTGCAGGCCGCAGGCGGCGGCGCCCAGACCGATCAGGCCGAGTGCGCCGGACCGGCGCAGAACCATGAAAACGCGCCGGGCCGCGGGCTTTGTCCCAGGCATGCTGCCCTCCGTTGAGATTCGCCGGTGGTGCAGGTATTCGGGCGCGGGTAACTGACTTATCGGCCAAAATGGCGTCAGCCAAAATCAGTCCCGCAAAGATAATGACGCAGGAAAGCGAAAGCAGGTTGTTTTAACCGGCATATCTTTGCGCGCGGTTTACTGGCCGGAAGGGTCCAGGGGGTAACGCCGCTGCGTTGGCGGCTCTTGCCCGGGCTGGGCGACTGGTCCGGTGGGCGGCAGGGGCCGCCGGTGGACGACCCGCGTCTCCTGGCCCCCCGGGCGCCTGGACGCCTTCAGCGTGACCGAGGCCGGAGGCGTCTGAACCTCGCCTGTGGCCTCGACCTGGCCGGCGATCAGCTGCAGCGCCCGACCGAGGTCAACCGCGAAACTTCCGCAGGTCGGATACCGGTCGGCCGGGGCCTTAGCCATCGCCTTGGCCAGCACGTGGTCGACCGGAATAGCCAGCTCTGGCCGCCGCTGCACCAGCGAGGGCGGGGTCGCCGACAGCTGGGCGTAGATCAGCGCTGGCCCGAGGCGCTGGCGGAACGGCGGCTCGCCGGTCAGCAATTCGAAGGTCGAGCACGCCAGCGCGTAGACGTCGGTACGCGCGTCCACCGCGTCACCGTCGATCTGCTCAGGCGCGGCGTATTCCAGCGTGCCCATGATCTGGCCGGCCACGGTGAGCCCGAGCGCCGACTGAGCCTGCTTGCTGATGCCGAAGTCGGTCAGGTACGCATGGTCGGACCGGTGCGCGCCGGCGACGCGGCTGCTGGTGTCGAGCAGCATGTTGGCGGGCTTGACGTCGCGGTGCACCAGCCTGAGCTGGTGCGCGGCATCGAGCGCCGCGGCGATCTGAGAGATGATCGTCCACCCGCGCCGTACCGACAGCGCCCCGTGCTTGCGCACCATGGACCGCACGTCCCCGCTCGGCACGTACCGCATCGCGATGAACAGCAGGCCGGAGGCCTCGCCGGCGTCGTAGACCGGCAGGATGTGCGGATGCTCGACCGACGCCGCCGCGTGCGATTCGTTCATGAATCTGGTGCGGAACGCGTGGTCGCTGGTCAATCCGGGCGCCAGGATCTTCATCGCTACCGGCCGGCCCAGCTGTTCGTCCATGGCGCGGAACACCACGGCCTGGCCCCCTCGGCCGATTCGTTCCTCAAGCCGGTACCCGGCGATGTAGGCCCCCGGATAGAGCCGTTCGCCAGGCTTGCCGCCGGTTCCGTTCACTGTGCCCCCCGGCTTTTACAGCGCACGTCTTCTATTGTCCCCTTCTAGGCTCCGCTGCTGATCGCGGAGATATGCATGGTCGCGACCGAGGCCGACGAGCATGTCTGGGTGGTGAACGGCACGTAGGCGGCCACGGTCTGGTCGGGCGGGAACACCTTGAGCCAGTGCGCCGTCGCTTCATTGCACTTCGAGGCGGGGAAGTTCCCCGCCTCGGCTATGCCGAGGGCCGCCTTCGCGGTCTGGCCGGGCGCCAGCACGATCTGGTGCGACGGGGTCACCGGCACTCGCTTGGCGTCGGCGCCGATTTGGGTGCCCGAGCCGTCGCCCGCGCTTACCAGCGAAGCTCCCGGGTAGCCCTGCAGGAAGCAGGACCCTGAGGAGGTATTGGTGAAGTCGATGTTGTAGTAAATCGTGCCCGCCGCGCCGTTGCTCGAACCGACGGCGACCTTCAGGTCAGCGCTCGTGCACTCGGCCGGCCCGTTCGGGGTCACCGGCGTCGAACTCGACGGGCTCGGTGCGGGCTGGGTAGGACTCACCGTCGGGGTGACCGTGATCGTCACGTTCTTGGCCGGCGAGGCCGGGCCCGGTGAGGATCCGCAGGCGGTGACGAACGCGGCCGAGCCGGCCAGTGCCGCTACCGCGGCCAGCCGGCAGGCACCGAGTGCTGTGATACTCATTGAGCGGGAGTCCTTTTAGGTAGGTTTGCGGGTTTGAGGCGAACCTGCGGGTATGCCCAAGGTAGCTCAGATTAGGGATCGGAGTAGCGTGGCCGCCAACCAACAGTTCACCACAAGGCCGCAGCTAGCAGGCACGTTCGGGATGGTCGCATCGACCCATTGGCTGGCATCGGCAGCCGGAATGGCGGTGCTTGAGGCGGGCGGGAACGCTTTCGACGCCGCCGTCGCCACCGGCCTGACCTTGCAGGTGGTCGAGCCGCACCTGAACGGGCCGGGCGGCGAGGTACCAGTCATCGGACACGACGCGGCGAGCGGCGAGACGTTCGTGCTCAGCGGTCAGGGCACCGCACCGCGCACCGCGACCATCGAGGCATTCGAATCGGCCGGCATCACCGACCTGGTTCCGGGTAACGGCCTGCTGCCGGCGACCGTGCCCGCGGCGTTCGGCACGTGGATGCTGCTGCTCAGCCGGTACGGCACCCTGCCGCTGCGCGAGGTCGCCAAGTTCGCGATCGGCTATGCGGGCGACGGCTACCCGATGCTCAGGTCGGCCAGCGCGACGATCGAGGCGATGGCGCCGACGTTCACCGAGCACTGGCCGACCTCGGCGCAGATCTATCTCGGCGGGGGAGTCCCGGCCCCGGGCAGCCGGTTCGTCAACTCCGACCTCGCCGCAACCTACGGACGTCTCGTCGCCGAGGCCGAGGCGGCCGGCGCCGACCGGGAGAACCAGATCGAGGCGGCCAGGCGCGCCTGGTACGAGGGGTTCATCGCCGAGGCGATCGACTCCTTCGTCGCCGGGACGCCGATCACGGACGTGACCGGTCGAGCCAACAAGGGTTTTCTGACCGGCGCGGACCTGGCCGGCTGGCGGGCCGAGGTCGAGCGGCCGGTCACGTTCGACTACCAGGGACTGACCGTCTGCAAAACCGGTACCTGGGGCCAGGGGCCGGTCTTCTTGCAGCAACTGGCGTTGCTTGACGGCTTCGACCTGGTCGCCATGGGCGCAGGCAGCGCGGACCTCGTGCACACGGTCACCGAGTGCGGCAAGCTTGCCTTCGCCGACCGGGAAGCCTGGTACGGCGACCCCAAGACCTTCGACATCCCGCTGGCCGGGCTGCTCGACCGGGAGTACGCGGCGCAGCGCAGGCGACTGGTGACCGGCGAGTCGTCGGGGAGCCTGGTGCCGGGCTCGCCGGACGGGCGCACCCCAGCGCTGCCTGGCTACGCGCTGGCCGGATTCGGCGACATGACGGCTGCCATCCAAGGCAAACAAAGTGACGGGGGCCACACCGCGGACGCCGCGACCGGCGACCCGACGCTGGCCACGACGGCCCTCGGACCTGGTGACACCTGCCACCTGGATGTAGCCGACCGGTTCGGGAACCTGGTGTCGGCGACCCCCAGCGGCGGCTGGCTGCAGAGCTCACCGGTCGTGCCCGGGCTCGGCTTCTGCCTCGGCACCCGCGGCCAGATGTTCGCGCTCACGCCGGGATTCGCCAGTTCGCTGGCCCCCGGCCGCCGTCCGCGCACCACGCTGTCGCCCAGCCTGGCCCTGCGCGACGGCGAGCCCTACCTGGCGTTCGGCACCCCCGGCGGTGACCAGCAGGACCAGTGGACGCTCGGCTTCTTCCTCAACCACGTGCTGTTCGGCATGAACCTCCAGGAAGCGATCGACGCTCCGGCGTTCCACAACGATCACTTCCCCTCCTCGTTCTACCCGCGCGGCAGCCAGCCGAGATCGCTGACCATCGAGGACCGGCACGGCGAAGCGACGATCGACGAGCTGCGACGGCGTGGTCACCAGGTGAACGTCTCGCCCGCGTGGTCGCTCGGAAGGATCAGCGCCGTCGCCAGGGACCGGGGCATGCTGTACGCAGGAGCCAACGCGCGAGGAATGCAGGGCTACGCAGCGGGCAGGTGAGATGGGACCAGATGAAGTCAGCGAGGATCTGACCGACTGGGATACCGCTAGCACAGTCCCGGCCGCCGACGCCGACCATGACCAGACCAGCCCGGCTCCGAGTGGTCCGGGCAGGACGCCTCCGGTCGAGCAGACCGGCCCCGACGCGGCCGTTGGTCCGGCCGAAACGCAGAGCTGGCCGGGGCCGGCGGGCCGGCCAGCCAGAGAGCACTGGTGGTCGATCCAGCCGCCGCCACCAGCACCTTCGATTTCCGCCGGCCGGGCGTACGCCGAGGTCATCTTGGTGTTCGCCGCCTTCTTCGCCGCCGGGATCGTCGCTGGCGGGGAAACGCTCGCCGGCCGTTACCCGGTGCGGTCAGGGAGCTGGGCGGCGTTCGGGCCGGCCACGATCAGCGAGCTGACCATGACCGGAGTCGCCGTCGCCCTGGCCGTGCTGCTCAGCGCCAGGCGCGGGATCACCGCGCGATCGCTCGGGCTCGGGCCGCCGCGCAACGCGACCGGGGGTATCGCCGCGGGCACCGGCTTCCGTATGGCGATGTGGGCGCTGGCGGCACTGGTCGCCGGCGGAGCGATCACCGCGCTGCTCGAAACCGGCCACCTCGGCCAGCCGGCGGTCCAGGACAATGCCTACACGCTGTACGCCACGGCGGCGTCCCTGGCGGCGGGCGTGGTCGAGGAGACCATCGTGCTCGCGTTCGCGGTCAGCACGCTGCGGCAGGCGGGCCGAACGCTCCCCGAGGTCGTGATCGTCGCGATCGCGCTGCGCATGTCCTACCACGATTACTACGGGCCGGGCGTCGTCGGCATCGCGGTCTGGGCGGCCGTGTTCATCTGGCTCTACCTGCGCACCGGCAGCATAATCCCGCTGATCATCGTGCACTTCTTCTGGGATGGCACGATCTTCTGGACGCAGCGCTGGCACTGGATCGGAGTCGTCGCGGTCTACCTGTCGATCGCCCTCATAATCGCGGGCCTGGTGTCCTGGTGGGCTGAACGCTCGAACCGCGGCCGGCCACGATCGCGCGGACCGGGCACGGCCACCTACACCGCCTGGCCGTTCGCCGATCCGGGCCGGTCCGATCCGAGTCAGTTAGATCGGCAGCGCGAGCGCGGCCGCGACCACGGCGGCGATCGCCGCGAGCACGGCCAGCCAGCCTGAGCCGCTGCCGGCCGGGCCGGCCGGCAGCGCGGCGGCGCCGACCGAGAGCGCGGTGAGCGCGGCACCGGTGACGAGCAAAGGCAGTTGCGGGCGAAAGACGGTCAGCCGGGAATTGCTCTCGGTCAGGTGCAGCGTGATCAGGTAGCAGATCAGCACGACCCCGAGGACCGCCGTGTGCCAGGGCCGCCGGGAGTGCAGCGCCTCAAGCCCGACCGCAAGGACGATCAGCGCCTGCGGCCACGGAACCGCGACCAGCGTGGACAGCCCGCGCAGCCAGATCCTGGAGGTCACCGGCAGGTACAGCTGATCGGCCCGGGACGGCAGGTTCGGCGCCGCCGCCTCCGCGATGAGCCGGGCCACGCCGAGGACGGCGCACCCGATCGCGAGGTCGAACGCGATATGACCCAGCCGTCCGGTGTGGATCAGCGGCAGGCCCGCCCACAGTGCGACCGCGATCGCGAGCAAGCCGACCGCGAGATACCGGCGGGCCGCGTTCACCGGTTCACCACCGGCCGGCGGGTGTAGGGGGCCAGCGGCTCATCCAGCGAGGATTTCCCGTCCCAGGCCACGACCGGGATGCCGAGCTCGCGCAGGGAGAACCTGATCGCGTCCTGCTCCATGCGCCAGACCCTGGTCGCCAGATCGGCCAGCGCCTTGGTCCTGGTGAGCCCGCCGACCTTGGGAACGCGCAGGACGTCGATGACGATGGTGGCGAAACCCCGCTCGCGCAGCCCGCGCAGCGCCTCGACCAGCCGCAGGTTCAGCAGCGGGCTGAACACGATGACGAGCGCACCGGGCGGCAGCGCCGCATGCGGCAGCTCGGACACGACGTCGGTTGGATGCCCCGAGGCGGATTTCTCCGTGATCAGGTGGAGGATGCGCTCGGTCTGCCGCCGTCCGACCGCCGGGGCGATCCAGTCCACCCGGCGGCCGAAGCTGATCAGGCCGACCCGGTCCCTGGCCGCCAGGTACCGGACGGCGATGCCGGTCGCGGCCCGCACCGCCAGGTCCGCCGTGCTCTCGCCGACTTCCCCGATATCGGTGCTGACGTCCATCAGCAGGACCGTGACCTGGGCGCGTTCGGCGTTGAAGATGTTCAGCTGCAGCGAGCCGCGTCTGGTGGTGGCCGGCCAGTTGATCCGGCGCTGCCGGTCGCCAGGCACGAACTCACGGACACCGGCGAACTCGACGCCTTCGCCGGCCAGCCGGGACGGATGCTCGCCGAGCCTGGACGGCAGCCTGCTGAGCACCACCTGCGACTCAAGCAGGGCCGGTCTCGGATAGCAGGTGACCTTAGGCAAGCTGATCGTGAGCTTGCTCTCCTCTAGCCGCCACCGGTCGTGCAGGGTCACCTCGACGGTGCCGATCGACCGGACGCCCCAGCGTTCTGGAACGAACGGCAACCGGAACCACCCCCCGCTGCTCCCCCCACCCGCTACCCGGACAGCCTCGGTGTCGCCGGCGGTGAGCCAGGGGTTAGCGATCAGCCGTACTTGCACCTGACCGGCCCGTTGCTGCCCGGTGATCCTGACCAGCGCCTGCGACGGCTCGCCTTCGGTCAGCGGAGCGGTGGGCACGTCGATCTCGACGTTGACGACCTCTGGCCGGCCGCCTTGTCGTGCGGCCAGCATCAGCAGCGCCGGGGCGGCTAGGCCGGCGAACTCGGCGCGCCGGGAGATCACCGTGATTACCAGGCCGGCGATAGCGAGCGTGAGCAGGCGGCGGGCATGGCCAGTGAGCTGCCAGGTAATTGGCTTCTTCTGGGGGCCGGCACTCAGCACGCGCAATCCTTTTTGCCTAAAAGGCCTTATGGGGTTGACTTTTATTGACTAGCGGGCGGCGGCCGTTGCGGGGCTTGTTCGCGGCACCGGCACGCTGGCCAGGATCTGGGTGACGACGTCGTCGGCGCTGACCTTGCGGGCCCACAACTCGGGCCGCAGCGTGATCCGGTGGGCGAGCGCGGGCACGCAGACCGCCTTGACGTCGTCGGGGATCACGTAGTCGCGGCCGCGCAGCACGGCGTGCCCGCGCGCGAGCTGCATGATGAACAGGCCGCCGCGCGGGCTCGCGCCGACCTGGATCTGGGGATGACCCCTGGTCGCGCCGATCAGGGCCACGACGTATTCGAGCAGGTCACCGGTTAGCTCGACCTGCTCGAGCGAGCGGCGCATGGCGATCAGCTCGGCCGGGCTGGTGCGCGGCGTGAGCGTGACCTCGGCGGCGGCGCGGTCCAGGCGGCGCTGGAGCATCAGCACCTCGTCGCCGGCGCGCAGGTAGCCGAAGCGCAGCCGCAGGCCGAACCGGTCGAGCTGAGCCTCAGGCAGGTCGTAGGTGCCCTCGTACTCGATCGGGTTGGCCGTCGCCAGCACGATGAACGGGCTCGGCAGCACCCGCGTCTGGCCGTCGACGCTGACCTGGCCTTCGCCCATCGCCTCGAGCAGGGCGGCCTGGGTCTTCGGCGGGGTCCGGTTGATCTCGTCGGCGAGCAGGAGCTGGGTGAAGACCGGTCCGGCCCTGAACACCATCTCCTGGCTCCGCTGGTCATACAGCGGCGCGCCGACCACGTCGGAGGGAAGCAGGTCGGGGGTGAACTGGATCCTGGTGAATTCCAGGCCGAGCACCCGGGCGAAGGACCGCGCGGTCAGCGTCTTGCCGAGGCCAGGCAGGTCTTCGAGCAGGATGTGGCTGCTGGCCAGAATGCCGGTCAGGACCAGTTCGAGCGCCTGACGCTGACCGATGATCGCGCGTTCGAGCTCGCCGAGCACGGCGGCGCAGCGCTCGGTGGTCTGCGCCGGGGTCAGGCTGTCGTCGGTCACAGTTGCTCCAGTCGGTGAACAAGGGCGGTGAGTACCCGAGGCGGTATCCCGCGCCGGGAGGCCGCGTCCTTGGGGGTAGGGCGCTGCGGGTCGATCCAGTACCAGAGCTCGGCTCTAGCTGTGCTGGCCGAGGGGGACGACCCCCTTTTAACCCCCGAATCGCGGTCGCCGATGAACACGGCCCGTGCTGCCTGCGGATCGGCGGCCAGGCTGATGCCGTGCCGCTCGGCCAGCCGGGCCGCGAGCAGGTTCTGCATGCGGCGGCGGGTGTTGTCATCCCAGGCACTCAGCGATGCGATCGCGGCAGCGATGTCCGTCTGCATCCGCCAGAACCCGGCGAACGAGGTAGCCGGAGTGTCGGGCCGGGATTCGGCCAGGTCCTCGGGCGTGGGCGGCCGGCTGACCAGCGTCCGCAGCGCGACCAGGATGATCGCGGCGCTGAAGAGCACGACGATGCCAGAGGTGGCCGGGCCGAACAGCACCCAGGCCGCTGCCGCGAGCGCGATCACCAGGCAGGCCGCGACCGCGAGCTCGCGGCCGGCGCCGCGGAATCCGCCGGTGCTCATCGAGGCTGGCTCATCGAGTCTGGGCTCATCGAGGCTGGGCTCATCGAGTCTGGGGCCATCACGGCTGACCGATCGGCAGGTGGGCGGCGAGCTCGGCGAGCGCGCGGGAGGCCTGGTCGCGCTTGGCGGGCGGCATGTCGTGGCTGGAGAACCTGGCCTCGTAGAACAGGCCGGTCAGCTGCCCGGCCTCCTCGGCCGGGACCTGGCCCGCGGCCACGGCCCTGACCAGCAGCTCGTCCGGAGTCTCGGCCTGGCCGCGTTCGGTGCCGGCCTGCGCCAGGCTGCCTTCCATGGCCAGGTAGCAGGCGATGATCGCGGCCCTGGCGTCGTCGAGTTCGACTAGCGCGGCCCGGCCGGACTCGACCGCCCGGGCCAGCTCGGCATCGGACTCATCGGCGATCGGAAGATCCTGCGGATCGGTGAAGCTCAGCCTGGCCTTGTTCCGCCAGGCAACGATCAGCGCCGTCACGGCCGCGATAATGACGACAATGATCAGCAGTTCGCGCCAGGACACCGAGGGCGTGAAGTTCAGGAAGTGGGGTTTCGGCGCCTTGCCCTTGGCCGGCACGGCCTTAATCCGCAGGGGCGGCCGGCCGTGCAAGAGGCCGGAATTGGGATCGGCCCGGTAGATGAAATAGGCGATCGGGAGCCCGGCAAGTCCCGTGATCAGGACGGCCCGCAGGATGTGATTCAGCCGGAAGGCAACCGGCGTGGCCGGAACATGGCGCCAGCTAAGTGAGAGGAGCAAGCCTGCCATGGTCAGTTCCAGCAGAATCGAGACGGCCGTCACCGCATCGGAGTCCTTGAGCGCGTCGCCGCGCGGCCCGAGCGAGCCGATCGCGGCGACCGTCAGCACGAGCAGCAGCGCGATACCCAGCGCGCG
>DATNFM010000356.1:0-10958 GCA_035606435.1 Streptosporangiaceae bacterium
CAGATCTCCAGAACCGACAAGCTCGCGTCGCCGACCGGGATCGCGCGCAGCTCGATGCGGGCGCCGGCCGGGTAGACGATCTCCGGCAGCGCGTTGCAGTCACCGCCGGCGCCGAGGTCATGGGCCGAGACGATCGGGTTCGCCTCGCCCAGGTCGATACAGGCGCGCAGCACCCGGCCCAGGCGCTGCTCCAGCTCCGGATCGCCGCGCTGGACGCTGTTGAAGTCCAGGCTGGCCTCGTTCTCGCCGGACATCATCGAGCTGGCCGCGCCGCCGCCGAGCCCGATCCGGTAGGCGGGGCCGCCGAGCTGCACGACCAGCAGCCCCGGTTCGGCGGGCTGCTTTCCGACGTGGGCGTCGTCGAGCTGACCGGCGCCGGTGGAGTACATGACCGGCTTGAACCAGCTCCGGTACCCGCCGGGCACCTGCGCGCCGAACGTGCGCACGAAGCCGTAGATCAGCGGCTCGCCGAAGCAGTTGCCGTAGTCCGAGGCCCCGTTGCTGGCCTGGATGAGGATGTCGAGCGGGGCCGCGAGGTTTTCTGGGTGCCCCGGGTCGCCGCGCTCCCAGGCGTGCTCGTCGGTCAGGTGCAGGTTGCCGACGCAGTAGCCGGTGCCGCTGACCTGCACCAGACCGCCCCGGCCGACCGCCTGGTTGTCGCGGATGCGCCCGCCCGTGCCGGTCGCCGCGCCCGGGTAAGGGGCGACGCCGGAGGGATGGTTGTGCGTCTCGGCGGTGAGCGTCGGGTGGTAGATGCGCTGGCGGGTTTCCAGGGCCGACGGAGCGCCCGGCTCGGCGGGCGTGAACGCGGTGACCAGCTGGCCCTGGATAGCAGAGCTGTCGTCGCCGAACGCGATCAGCGAATTGCCCGGGTTGCGCCGCCAGGGTTCCTTCACGATCGACATGAGGCTGCCCGGCTGGACCTCGCCGTCGATGATCATGCGGCCGGTGAAGAAGCCGTGCCGGCAATGCTCGGAGTTGCCCTGGGCGAGCTGAAACAGCTCGACGTCGGTCGGGTCGCGGCGCAGCTGCTCGGTGAACAGCCGGCAGAAGCGGTCCAGGTCGGCCTCGTCCATGGCCAGGCCCAGCTCGCGGTTGACCCTGCGCAGTTCGTCGATACCGCCCTGGGCCAGGCCGATGGTCCGGACCGGGTCGGGGGCCAGTCCGGTGTCGAAGGAGGTCAGCGGGACCGGGTAGATCGTCTCGGTCATCCGGTCGTGCAGCGGCTCGGCGACCTGGGCGAGCCGCTCGTCCGACAGGGGCGCGGGCGCGGCGAAGCCGAAGCGACGGCTGCGTTCCAGCCGGACGACGTTGTCCAGCCCGTTGACGTGGCAGATGGTCCTGGCGGTCGAGGACCACGCCGTCTCGAAGTTGATCCGGGGGCCGATCTCGAGGACGGACGTCGAGCCCGCCAGGAAGCTCGTGGTGGCCAGGCCGTCTGGGTCGAAGGTCTCGGCCAGGAGCCAGCGCAGGATCGGCTGCTGGGTCTCGTCGAGAGGCGACGTGGTCTGAACGTAGAAGCAGTGCTCCGCGTCTACGGCCAACAGCCCGGCGGCGGCTTGCGCGCGGGCGAGGTCCTGGGGCAGGACGGAGCGACGACGGTAGAAGCGGTACACCGATCCTGATCCTAATCGGCTAGGGTCACGCCATGACCTCTGGCCCGCCGATCCCGCTGGTCGGCCTGATCATGGGATCGGCCTCGGACTGGCCCTACCTGGAGCCGGCCGGGCGGCTGCTCGATGAGTTCGAGATCGGCTGGGAACGCGGGATCTTTTCCGCGCACCGCCTGCCCGAGGAGATGAGCCTGTACGCGCGGACCGCGAAGAATCGCGGGCTGAAGGTGATCATCGCGTCCGCGGGCGGCGCCGCCCACCTTCCCGGGATGATCGCGTCGAAGACCCCGCTGCCGGTGATCGGGGTGCCGCGCCCGGGAAAGGTCCTTGACGGCCTGGACGCGCTGCTGTCCATCGTGCAGATGCCCGCCGGAATCCCGGTCGCGACGATGGCGATCGGCGAGGCCGGGGCGGCCAACGCCGCGGTGCTGGCGCTGCGCATCCTGGGGACCGCCGACCCCGCCCTCAGCGCGCGGGCGGAGGCGTACGCCGAGCGGCTCCGCCGCAAGACCCTGGCCCAGCCCGATCCGGCCGCCGGCACCTACTCCTCGCCGTTTTCGTCGGTCGTGACGGCGGCGGACCTGACAGCGGCGGACCTAACAGAGGAGGACCTAGGAGAGCTGTAGCTCGTCGCTCTCGTAGGTGACGCCGAGTGGCTCGATGATCAGGCGGCGCGCCCCCGCTTCGACGGAGCCGGCCAGCACGGCGGTCAGGTCGACGGCTTCGGCCGCCTCGATAACTTCCCGTCCGCTTCCCTTACCGCAGAAAACCGCAAAACCACTTCCCATATTGAAAACTCCCCAGGCCTCATGCTGTCCCAGCCCAGCTCGCCGGGTCAGGAACTCCAGAACCTCGGGCACCGGGGGCAGGTCGTGCAGCCGGTAGGTGAACTCCCGCCTGGCCCGCATCACCTTGCGCAGGCCGTGTCCGGTGATGTGGCTGAGATAGGTCACCGGGAGACTCCTGCTGAGTAGTTCCTCGATGAGCGGAACGTAGATCACGCTGGGATCCAGGAGCGCCGCGCCGAACTCGCGGCCGCTGGGCAGCGTCGTCCGGTAGCCGTCCGGCAGGTCGGCGGCCACCGCCCTGGCCAGCGAGGCGCCGTTGGCGTGCAGCCCGGAGCTGGCGACCAGGACGATCTCGTCGCCGGGGGCCAGGTCCTGGCCGAGGATGGGGCGGTGGCCTTGCGGCACCTCGCCGACCGCCGCACCGGCGAGGTCGATCTCGTCGGGACCGATGATGCCGGTCAGGCTCGGGGTCTCGCCGCCGCCCCAGACCGCTCCGGCCTGCTCGCAGGCCCGCCGCCAGCCGGTGACCAGGGCGCCGTACCCACCCCACTGGCTCGAACCGGTCGCGAAGTAGGCGTTGACGACCAGCGGCAGCGCGCCGACGCAGCACAGGTCGTTGACGATCGCGGCGACGGTGTCGTAACCGATGTCGGTGAACCGGTCGGTGCCGCCCGCTTCGAGGTACTGCCGGGCGATCACCGACTTGGTGCCCAGGCATTCCAGCACGAACGCGAGGCAGCGGTCGCCGAGTTCGAACACGAACGCCGGCTCCCCGCGCGACGCATCGACCGCCGAACCGCCCCTGGCCTGAAGCAGGCCGCTGGTGGCGAGCGCCTGGGCGGCCGCCAGCTTCTTGGCGGCGTCCAGCAGTTCGTAGCTGACCCCGGCGCAGGCGTAGTTGCCGTCGCTCATTTCTGGCTCTCTGTCCGTGTCTGGTGCGCGGCCACGATGGCCTGGATCTGACGCTGGCGATCGACGGCCTGGTCCATGGTGTCGGCGCAGACGGTGACGTGGCCGAGCTTGCGGCCGGGCCGGGGCGACTTGCCGTACAGGTGCAGCCGCGCGCCAGGAACGGCCAGCAGTTCGGCGGCCGGGGGATGGTCGCCGATGAGGTTCACCATGACGGCGGGCCGGGGGATACTCGTGTCGCCTAGCGGCAGGCCGAGGATCGCCCGGACATGGTTCTCGAACTGGCTGGTGACCGCGCCCTCGATGGTCAGGTGCCCGGAGTTGTGCACTCTAGGGGCCATCTCGTTGACCAGGAGCAGATCGCCTGCGTCGAACAGCTCGATCGCCAGCACACCGACGTAGTCGAGGGCTTCGAGCACGCGGATGGCGCAGCGTTCGGCGGCGGCCTGGGTCTGTGCGGCTAGCTCCGGCACGGGGGCCAGTGAGCTGCGGAGGATGCCGCCGTGGTGGGTGTTCTCGACTAGCGGATAACAGGCGATGGTGCCGTCCCGCCCGCGCACCGCGATGATCGAGAGCTCGCGAACGAAGGGCACCCACTGCTCGGCAATCAGCGGCGAGTCGCCCAGCTCCCGCCACGCCCTGTCTAGCTCGAACGGCTGGGTGAGAATCAGCTGGCCCTGGCCGTCGTAGCCGAGCCGCCTGGTCTTGAGCACCAGCGGCAGGCCGAGCTTGGCGACCGCGTCGTCCAGGGATTCTCGGCTGTCCACCGGAGCGAACCGGGCGGTCTCCTCGCCGAGCTCGACGAAGAACGTCTTCTCGGCCAGCCGGTCCTGCGACGCCTCAAGAGCCCGCACGGTCGGCTGGACCGGCGTGATCGCCTCGATCCGCCGGGCCGTGGGTACCGGGATGTTCTCCCATTCATACGTCACGACCTCAAGCCCGCCGGCGAACCGGGCGAGCTGATCCCCGGTGATCACCGGGCCCATCGACGCGGCCGGCGCATCCTGCATCTCGGCGTAGAACCGGCAGCCGACGTTCAGGTCGCGGGCGGCCTGCGCCAGCATCAGGCCGAGCTGGCCGGCGCCGAGGATGCCGATCCGTGCACCGCTCACTGGCCCGGATTCTCCGCCATCGCGATGTCGCGCCGGTACCGCACGCCGTCGAAGCTGACCTGGGCCAGGAGGTCATAGGCCGACTGGCGGGCGGCCGCCAGGTCAGCTCCGGTCGCGCTGACCGCCAGGACCCGGCCTCCGGCGGTGCGCAGCACGCCATCGGAGTCACGGGCGGTGCCCGCGTGGAAGATCACAGGGTCGTCGGGCCGCTCAGCCGGGAGGTCGATCGCGGCGCCGTAGCTACCCGAGGCGGGATAGTCCTGGCCGGCGGCGACGACCGTCACGCCGGCCGCGCTTCCCGGTACCCGTCCGTCGGCGTCCAGCTCGCCGGTCGCGGCTGCCGCGATCAGGTCGAAGACCTGCGTCGCATCGACCATCGGAAGCAGGACCTGGGTTTCCGGGTCGCCGAACCGGGCGTTGAACTCGATGACCTGCGGGCCCTGCGCGGTCAGCATCAGTCCGGCGTACAGGCAGCCACGGAACGGCGTCCCGCGTTCGCGCAGTGCCGTCAGGCAGGGGCTGATGATGTTCGCCGCGACCGAGTCCAGCAGCGAGTCCACGGCCACGCCGATTGGCGGGCTGTAGGAACCCATGCCGCCGGTGTTGGGACCCAGGTCGCCATCGAACGCGCGCTTGTAGTCCCGCGCCGGAGGAAGCAGCCAGGCCCGGGTGCCGTCGCAGATCGCGAAGACCGATACCTCAAGGCCGGACAGCAGTTCCTCGACGATCACGACTTCGCCGGCCGCGCCGTGCTTGCGCTCGTCGAAACACGCGGCCAGGGCGGCAGCGACGGCGTCCATCGAATCGCAGACCGTCACGCCCTTACCCAGAGCCAGGCCGTCCGCCTTCACCGCGACCCGGCCGTCGCGAGACTTGGCGAATTCGATCAGCTCCTGGCGTTCGGCCGACGCGGCCGCCCACCAGCGCGCGGTCGCTATCCTGGCCTCGTCCATCAGTTGCTTGGCGAAGACCTTGGAGCTCTCGATCCTGGCCGCCGCCTTGGTCGGCCCGAAGACCCTGGCGCCCGCCTCGTCGCAGGCATCGGCGACACCAGCCTCCAGCGCCGCGTCGGGCCCGATGATCACCAGGTCGATCTGGTGCTCCCTGACCGCGTCCGCCAGCGCCCGCGGGTCGGTCGCGCCGATCGGCAAGATCTCGGCGAGCAACTCCATCCCGGCGTTGCCGGGAGCGGCGAACAGCGCGCTGACGCGCCCGGATCGCCCGCACATCCAGGCCAGGGCGTGTTCACGCCCGCCCGCTCCCACCACGAGAACTCGCATCGACCCCGGATCTTAGCTGCCCAGGCCCACCGGCCGGCCGCAGCCTCCGGATTCACGCCCGCCAGTTCGGCGCAACCGACACCGGGACGCCCGCAGCCGCGACGAACAGGGTCTCGTGCGGGCCGGATCTGGCAGCCGAGTGCTCCGGCCGCCAGGTCGGCGATCGGCGTCAGGCCGCTAAGATCACGAAGAGTTCGCCGCAAGCCGCCCGCAAAGTCTTCCCGATCAAGAAAATCGGTCCCATTTGCCGGGTTTTCGGCGAAAACTTTGCGTTCGGCGAAGACTTAGTGGTCTGCGTCGTAAGTCCTTTGGGGGTTGACAGTCCTGGTGATCGGGGCGGGTCAGCGATCAGGGGCCGGTGCTGGTCACGTGCAGGTCGCAGACGAGGTCGAAGGTTTCTTCGATGGTGCTGTTGAACCAGATCTGGTTCTCGTAGCTGTCCGTGCTCGCGACGTAGATGGCGGTTCCCCAGCGGTGGGCGGATCCGCCGTAGCGCAGCCGCATGAGCGGCAGTCGTTCGCCGCTGGTCAGTTCACCGTCCACGTAGGCGAACTGACCGCGATAGCGGACGTGGATCGCGGCGAGCTGAGGCCAGTTCGCCCGGGCATGGTCGCGCAGTCGCTGGGCGAGCGAGGTCTTGGTCGACTCGGGGATGGCGGGCATGAGCGTCATCATGCCGGTCCGGCGCGTCGCTCGCCTGGCACGGGCGTCCTGGGCGGCATGCTCAGCGAGGCCAGATCTGAAGATCTCTCGCTGGAGCGTTCCGCCCGTGCCCGTCCCCCGCGCATGCCAGATCGTGCTGTCCGCCGCCGGGCGGCGCCGCCTGAAGAAGCTGGCTTGCTCTTATACGGCCCCCTGCCGGCAGGTCGTCCGTGTCCGGATCGTGCTAGACGCCGCGCACGGCTACCCGAACGCAAAGATCGCCCGCCGTCGCGGGGTGGTCATCGACACAGTGCGGTTGTGCCGGCCGGGGCCGGGGTGCCGCTGTCCAGGTGGAGTTGCCCGGACCTGGCCGCCTGCGCCATCAGCCAGGGCATCACGGCCGGGATCTCGGCCTCCACGATCCGCCGGATGCCGGCCGCTGACGCCATCAAGCCCTGGCAGTACCGGTCGTGGCTGTTCACCCGCGACCCGGATTTCGCCGTCAAGGCCAGCCGGGTCCTGGACCTTTACTCACGGGTCTGGGACGGCAGCCCGCCCGGCGACGGCGGATACGTGATCTCTGCCGGCGAGAAGACGTCCATCCTGAGTTGGCGGCGCGGCGCGGGGTCCCGGGGCGCGGCGGCGTCCGGTGCCGGACGGGCCCGCAGCGGCAGGCTTCATGATCGGGCAATGCGGTTCAGGTTGAGTTGATCTTGGTTCGGTGCGCTGGCCCTGGCGGTACCCGGGGCGGCGGCTTCCCCCTGGTTGGGGCTGACTTCCCCCTGGTTGGGGCTGACTTCCCCATGATTGCGCTGACTTACCCATGGTTACGCCGTAATTTTGTCGTCCTTATAGTGATTTGCGACCGCGCAATCATGGGGTAGTGCGCGCAATCATGGGTAAGTCGGCCCGAATCATGGGTAAGTGCGCCCGAATCATGGGGAAGTGCGCCGCAGCCGGGGGGACGTGCGCCCGGACGGGCGGCAGGTGGGTGCGGGCAGGCACCGGGCCGGTGACAAGACAGGGCCCCGTGCACCCGGGACCGGTCCGGCAGGTTCACTTGACCGCACGGGGCCTCGTCCGCGAGCCAGCTCAGCGGCATTACATGATCAAGCCGTGCCCTCCGCCGCCGCCCGCCTGGCTCCGCGTGCCGGCCCGGGCACCGGCCGCCCGACGCTCCCCCACGATCAACTCAAGCTAAAACCGCATCGCACAACCGGGGAGACTTCCCGCCTGGCGGAAGGGCTCACCGCCGAAGTCCGCGGCAAGCACTGCACGGCACGGAAACACTGCCCGAAACCGGGCCATAACCAACCGATTCGCGGGATCGCGGAGACTTGCCGCCGCCCGCGCGGCAATCTCTCCCCGATCCGGGGCGCAAACTCTCCCCGATCCGGGGCGCAACCGCCCGCATCGATACCACAATCCCGGCAACCGACATGCTGCAAAAGCACCTTATTTTGGAATGACTCCGTCAGAAACTTCGACCAGCGATTGCCAGGATGTGGTCGACGACCTGGTCCAGTGGCCGGGTGGCGTCGACGATCTCGGCGCCGAAGCCGCGGTAGGTCCGCTCGAAGCCGTCGTGCCAGCGAACGATGTCCGCGAACTGCTCGGGCTCCTTGCCAAAGAGGTTGTCCCTGACCGCGATCCGCCGTTCCAGCGTTGCCAGGTCGGCGACCAGGGCGATCACCTTGCTGAACAGGTGCCAGACCCGGCCGTCGCCGTCTGCGGTACCGCACAGGAACGCTGGCCCGTCGAACTCGTCCGCTTGCCGGCTGAGTTCGGCGATGCGCGGCACGCTGAGCACCCAGTAGTGGGTCTGGTACCAAATCTTGAAGTCGAGATCAGCCAGAGCCGGCATGGACTCCGGCTCGCCGGTTTCCTGGCTGATCCAGTCGGCGTACTCATCCTCGTCCACGCCGTAGGCGCGATAACCGCGGGCCCGGAGCTCGCCGAGCACGGCCGATTTCCCGGTGGCAGCCAGCCCGGTCACGTAAAGCAGCGTCATCGGCGCCTTTACCTGGCTCGCACGCTGTCGGGGAGCTGGCCCTTGGCGCCTAGCTTGTAGGCGATGATCAGGGCCTTTTGGCCCGCGTGCTCCCTGGCGCCCGCGCTGACGATGACGTAGTCGCCGTCGATCGCGACGGGAGAGTTCGAGCCGGCCGACAGCGCGGTGTTCAGCACGATCGCGCCGGTGGCCGCGTTGAACGCGTACAGGAATCCGTTGTAGGTCGTGGTGAACACGAGGTTGTTGGTGATCGTCGCGGCGCCGTACGGCGTGGAAGGCAGCTTGTCGTCCCAGACGAGCTTGCCGGTGTCCTGGTTGACCGCGACCATGTCGCCGGTGGCGCTGGCGATGGAGGCCTGGAACGCCGCCGAGCTCTCATGCACGCCCTTGGCGGTCATGGGCACGGACAGGTTGACGACGGCCGCGAACGCGGTGGAACCGTTCGAGGCGAGCTCGGATTCGACGCCGCCGAAGACGCCCGGTTCCAGCGTGTAGCTCGGCGGGAACGGGAAGCGCGAGGTCGGCGTGTCGTGTTCGGTCAGCAGCCCGTCATTGTCGTGCCCGGTATGAATTCCGACCGGGAGTTTCCAGAGCAGTTTGCCGGTCTGCGCGTCGAGTTCGATCACGATGCCGGCCTTTCCGGCGGCCACGACGACCGGCTTGCCGCCCGCGGTCGTGAGCACCGGTGAGTTCTGCAGGTCCCAGTCGTAGAGGTCGTGCGGGGTGAGCTGGTAGTACCACAGCAGCTTGCCCTGGCGGCTCAGCTTCACGATCGAGTCGGTGTACAGGTCAGGGCCCGGCCGGCTGGTGCCCCACGGGAAGCCCTTGGGCCAGCCGCTCGCCGCGATCGGCCCCGGGTTCGCGATCGCGATGTAGAGGTTGCCCTGGCTGTCGAACGACGGCGGGTCCCACATGCCGCCGCCGGAGTTGATCTTCGGATTACCCCAGAGGTTCTGCACCTCATCCCAGGACCATTCCGGAGCGCCGGACTTGGCGTTCAATGCCCACAGCGTCGACTTGGCGCCGCCGAGGTACTGGCCCACGTTCGGGTTCACCGGCACGGTCGAGACGTACACGGTGCCGTCGTTGTAACCGGGGGCCATGTCGATGCCCTCGCGGTTGCTGCCGATGAGCTTTCGGCTCCACAGTTGCTTGCCGGTGGCGGCGCTGAGGGCCACGGCGGCGTTGTCGGTCGCGGCGTAGACGGTCCCGCCGACGACGTTGACGCCGTCCGGGCCGCCGTTCTCCGAGCTGTAGTTGTGCGTCCAGAGGACCTTACCGGTGGCGAGCCTGATCGCCATCACGTCGGACTCGAGATCCTGCAGGTACACGACGCCGTTCACGATGACGGGGGTGGTGGCGACGCCGTCAGGGAAGCCGGCGCTGCCTGCCTTGCCGGTCGACTCGACCGGCACGCACCAGGCGACGCCGAGCGTCGAGACGTTCGAATCGGTGATCGCGCTTGCGACGTCGCGGGTGTTCTGCAGGTTGGCGCCTGGCAGCGTCCAGGCGGGAGCGACACCGGGGCCGGGCGAAGTGACCGCTGCCTTGCCCGGGCCTGCTCCGTGCTTCGGCTTGCAGTTCACGGTAGCGGCCGGCTTGCTGCTGCTGGTGGTGCAGCCCGCCGTCAATAAGGCGGCGGTGGTGAGCATGATCACGCAGCTGGAGCGCAATAGCCTCGCCGGGGATTTCATCTGCTCACCGTAACGGTGCCGCGCTCGGCCGTTCATCATGCGATCGGTTGATTCGGCCCATCGTAAGAATGGTTGATGTCGTGACGGCATGGGCTGGGTCCGCCGGAGGCGGACCCAGCCCACGGGCCGCGAGATTACTTCTTGACGGTGAAGTTGACCGGGCTGGACTTAGAGGCCAGCAGGTTACCGGTGTACGACGCGGTCATCGAGTACTTGCCGACCGGGATCGCCTTGCCGCTCGCCGGGGAACAGCTTCCCGATCCTCTGGTCAGCTTGGCCATGCAGACGATTTTCTTGCCATCCGAGACTCGAACTTTCCCGGTGGGCTTGCCGCCGTGCAATGCTTTCACGCCGAAAGAGAACTTAATGGTTTTCTCGTGGCCGACCTTGATGCTGGTCGCCGATATCCGCAGTGAGGTCCTGGTCTCACGGCCCCCGGCCAGGCTGGTCGCGAACGTGTAGGGGCTCATCGGGCTGAACGCGCCGCCGGTATCGACTTCTGAGCAGTTGAAGCCGCTTACGTTCGGCCCCTGGCAGGCCACCAGGATGTAGGTGCTGGTGCGGGGCGCTTTTAGCCGGAACACGCTCTTGCCGGTAAAACTGGTGGTCGCCGAGGAGACTGGTTTGGCGGCCGGGAAATTGGTGTCATTGGTGCCCTGTTTGTAGAGGGCGAAGACGTAGGTCGAGCTTGCTGGCGTGGCCGACGAGAACTGGACGACGTCGCCGGCGTTCAGCGTGACCTTCCAGAAGTCGGCCGGATTCGCACCGCCGGCCTCGAAATTCCCGATCGGCAGCTTCGGGGCCTTGGCGATCCTCGGGCTGGCCTTGGTCTCCCTAGACGCGACCTTGGCGGAGATGCCGCCCTTCACGAAGGAGGTCGTGAAGGTGTACGGGCTCATCGGGTTGAAC
>DATNFM010000357.1:0-24656 GCA_035606435.1 Streptosporangiaceae bacterium
CACCGGGGCCTCGGTGCTTGGCGTGCTGCTCGCTCGCGCCGCGGGCGAGCCGATCGGCGAGGTCATGCGCACCAGGTTGTTCGAGCCGCTCGGCATGCGCGACACGGCGTTCTGGACCGCGCAGACCGATCGCCTGCCCACCGAATACCGGAACACCCCCGATGGCCTAGTGGTCTGGGACGAGCCGGGCGGCCAGTGGAGCCATCCGCCGGCGTTCGGGGACGCGGCCGCCGGGCTGGTCTCGACCGTCGATGACCTGCTGGCGTTCGCCCGGATGCTGCTACGGGGCGGTTCGCCGGTGCTGTCGCAGTCCTCCGCCAAGGCCATGACCAGCGATCAGCTCACACCCGAGCAGAAGGCCCGCGGCGGCTTCGGGCCGACCTTCTTCCAGGGTCAGTCCTGGGGCTTCGGCCAGATGGTGCAGGATTCCGGCGCCTTCGGCTGGGACGGCGGCCTTGGCACCTCGTGGCACGTCGACCCGGCCCGCGACCTGACGGTGATCGCGCTGACCCAGCGGATGTTCGATTCCCCGGCCCTGCCTCCCATGCACGCGGCGGTCAGGGAAGCGGCCTACCAGGCGCTGGCTTAACGAGCCTGCCCCTGGGCAGTCGGTTCCGACGGGGCTAGCTGACCACGGGGCTCAGCTACCCGCCAGGACCAGAGCGCGGAGGCACCCGATGCGCTGCCGGGCGCCCAGGTAAAGACGTTGGTCACGGGCTGGCCGTTGACCTTCCAGTGAGTAGTGAGCTTGGAGTAATAGCGCACGCCGTCGTGGAGTCGCACACCGGACAGCGTCAGCTCGGCCGGAACCTTGGCGTATTTGCCCTGCGCGCAGTTCGGAACGCAGTTATCGGCCCACCGGGAGCCGTGCGCGATCGCTTGCTCGTGTCCCCAGCTAGCCCAGCGCAGCCCGCGGATGAGCAGGCTGCCCCCGGCGCCGAAGTTGACCGAGGGTGGCTGTATGCCCGGATGCTGCCAGCCCGATGCGCCCGCGAACCCGTAGACCACCGGAAGTGATGGTGAACCTGAGGCAGCCATGGCCCGAATCCCGAACCCGAGTCCGACGACCGCCAATCCGACCGCAGCGACCCCTGCGACGCCCTTCATCACTTATCACCCATCACCATCAGCTATCGATCAATCACGATCCGTGCAGTTCCCAGTGTGCCATGTAAAGACGACGTAATGCTCACCGGCCCGCCGCGGATTAATCACCCGATGAACAGATCTGCCATATCGTGCTGACGTGACTCCCGCGCAGCAGCGAATGCTGACCGAGATTGAGTCTGCGTTGACCAGGCAGATGCGGTACGACGACGAGTCGGTTGTGGCTGAGAAATGGATCAGGCAGCGGTACGACTGCGGTTGTTATCCGAGTTACGGACCGGCCAGGCGGGCGGTCGTGCGAACGGCCTGGCACGAGGCCGGCCATGCGGTCGCGGCACTGGCCGTCGGGGCCGAGTTCAGCTCGGCGAGCATTCATCACGCACGGGACAGCGAGGGCCGCGTGCACCGGATAAGGGGTGCGGGCGATCAGGCCTTCGTCATCGACGCGGCCGGGCAGATCGCGGAGCGGCTGGCGAACTGGACCATGCTTGAGCGCGACGAGGACCTGGCGCTCTGGTTGCGCGGCTGGCAGGGCGATGGCGGCGACGCACGACATTTCCGCCGGTCGATGAAGGCTCGATTCGGCCCGGACGAGATCGGAGCCTGGCGTCACGCGGAGACCACTCTGGTAGCTTTCCGGCCAAAAATTCATCGGCTTGCCCGCGCCTTGCTGATGCATCCACGGCACCTGCCCTATCCGGTCGCGGTAGCGCTGGCCGAGATCGATCAGCCTGATCGCGCCTAGGATTGCCCCGTGTTCTCGAAGTACGCGCTGCTGATCTTGCCGTCGAGCAACCGGGTGTACGCCGACTCATCGATCGCGCTGACAGGAGCCGAGGTCGAGTTGTTCGGCCAGGTCGCGCTGGGCGGGCGGCTCGGCGAGATCAGGCAGGAGCTGATCGGCGGCGTGCCCTACGTGACGTTCGGCGTCGACGGAGGCCTCAGCGGCCGCGAGGTCGCGCTGCTTAGCAACGTGTCGACGGCGTATGCGCTGTTCGCGGTTGAGGGCGAGTTGCTCAGGCCGGTGGAGCTGAGCCGTCTCGACCGGTTCGACGATGACCTGATCACGATCCAGAAATACCAGGGGAAGACCAACGAGCAGTTCACCAAGCTGCTGGTCAACGTGACGTTGCTGGCGTCAGAGTTCGGCCGCGAGGTGCTCGACCGCAAGCTGGCCGTGCTCGATCCGCTGTGCGGCCGGGGGACGACGCTCAATCAGGCGCTGATGTACGGGTGGGACGCGGCCGGGCTCGATGTCGACCTCAAGGACTTCGAGGCGTACGCGGCCTTCATCCAGACCTGGCTGAAGCGCAAGCGGATCAAGCATCAGGCCCAGCTCGGCCCGGTCCGTCGGGACCGGCGGATAGTCGCCCGGAGGCTGACGATCACGCTGGCCGCGGAAAAGGACGACTACAAGGCCGGAGTCACCCAGCAGCTCGACGTGGTCAACGCCGACACCAAGGCGGCAGCGGAGTTCTTCCGGCCGGAATCGTTCCATCTGGTGGTGGCCGATGCTCCGTACGGCGTTCGGCACGGGGCCCATTCGGCTACCGCGGGGCTGGCGCGCAGCCCGCTTGACCTGCTGCGGAGCGCGGTGCCGGGATGGGCTAGGCTGCTCAAACCAGGCGGCGCGCTTGGCATTTCCTGGAACACCTTCGTCGCGCGGCGCGAGTCGGCCGCGGTGGTGCTGGCGGACGCCGGTCTCGAGGTGATGGACTACGGACCGTATCTGCGCCTGGCACATCGGGTGGATCAGGCGATTAATCGCGACATACTGGTCGCTCGTAAGGTAGTAAATCCGGCCAAACGCGCGGCAGTTAGTGCCGTTGATGCGGCCAGACTGGCTGCGGACAGTGACGGCGAGTGATAGAACTACATTGGCGGTATTTCCGATCCGGCCAATCCATTGCCCGGGAGGGCGATAAAGGTGCGTGTTCCTCAGCTTGCCGTGCTGTCTGCGACCATTCTGGCGACGGGAATCGCCGTAGCGCCATCCAGCCTGGCGGCATCGACGGCTAGCGTCGGGTCCGAGGCGGCCGTCGCCCCCGTGGCTCCGGCCGTGGTGCTGGTGAACCAGCCGGTGAAGTCACTGTGCGCCGGCCATAAATTCTCCGTCGGCGTGTGGTACCAGAAGATCTCCGGTGGTTCTCGCGCCTACCGGATCTCGATCTCTGGCCCGAAGCACGTGCGCTTCTTCTATCAGGCCGGGATGGCGTCGGCGGCGCACTGGCAGATGTGGAAGGTGCTGGCCGGGCGACACGGGAACTACCGGATCGTCTACTCCGGGCACAAGCCAGGGTCGACGAAGTGGTCCAAGTACACGGTCACGGTCAGCGCCAAGCGGTGCGTTAAGTAGCCACCCGGCGTGGCAGGCTGGGGGGATGTCTTCTGATGCATCCACCCACCGTAGTGTCACTCTCAATCGGGTAGCGGGCAGCCGCTATACCGTTACCAATGAACGCGGCGGCGAGCTGACCATTGGCGCCGGAGCCGGGCCCGAGTTCACTCCGGTGGAACTGCTGCTGGTCGCGATTGGCGGCTGCACCGGAATCGATGTCGACCTGGTGACGTCGCGACGGTCGGAGCCGGAGTCGTTCACCGTGCGGGTCGACGGGGAGAAGGTGCGCGACGGCGACGGGAATCATGTGACGGACCTCGTCGTCACGTTCGCGGTGACGTTTCCAGACACGCCTGGCGGCGCGGAGGCTCGGACGATCTTGCCCGATATCGTGCGGAAGTCCCGCGATCGGCTGTGCTCGGTCGGGCGGACCGTGGAACTGCCCACCCCAATTGAGACCAGGATCGTCTAGCCGTGGCCGGCATCGAGGGCTTGGGCGGCGCTGAGGGCTTGGGCGGCACTGGGGGCTTGGGCGGCACTGGGGGCTTGGGCGGTACTGAGGGCTTGGGCGGCACTGGGGGCTTGGGCGGGATCGTCGACTCGCATCAGCATTTCTGGGATCTGGCGGCGCACGATCAGCCGTGGCTGCGGCTTCCCGGGAACGAGCCGCTGCTGCGGAACTACTCCGAGGCCGATTTGCGGCCACTGGCCGATGCCGCCGGGGTGACCGCGACGGTTGTCGTGCAGACGCTCATCGGACCGGAGGAGACGCCGGAGCTGCTTGAGCTGGCGGGCGCGAGCGACCTGGTGGCGGGCGTCGTCGGCTGGGTCGACCTGCAGGACGGCGGGGTGGACCGGACCCTGGCCGAGCTGCAGGAAGGCCGGTACGGCGGTCATCTGCGCGGGATCAGGCACCCGGTACTGGTCGAGTCCGATCCGGACTGGCTGCGACGGCCGGCGGTGCTGCACGGGCTGGCCGCGGTTGGGGTGGCCGGGTTGAGCTATGACCTGGTGCTGCCCGCTGCTGTACTTCCGGCCGCTGTCTATGCTGTCGAGGCCTGCCCGGACGTAACGTTCGTGCTCGATCATCTCGGCAATCCGGATCTTCTGGAGCGGCCCGATGAGGGGTGGGTGACCTCGATCCGGGCGCTGGGCGCGCTGGGGAACACGTTCTGCAAGCTGTCCGGGGTACTTTCCGAGCCGGCTCCCGGCGGGGGCTCTGGTGTAGCTCACCTGCTGCCGTATTACGAGGTTGCACTTGAGGCGTTCGGTCCTGAGCGGCTGATGTTCGGCTCGGACTGGCCACCGTGCACGGTGACGTCGTCGTACGGGGCCGTGGTGGCGGCGGCGCGGGCACTGGCTTCTGGGTTGGGTCCTGACGAGCGGGCGGCTGTGTTTGGGGGGACGGCACGCCGGGCTTATCGCCTGGATGGATAACTGGCTGCTGCCGTCGCCGGTGCTGCCGTCGCCGGTGCTGCCGTCGCCGGTGGAGTACCTAGATGACGACCGGCTCCGGACGGCCGGCGTCGAGGTCTGGCTGAAGCGGGATGATCTTATTCATCCTGAGGTGCCTGGCAATAAGTGGCGGAAGCTTAAATACAATCTCGCGGCGGCTGCTTCGCAGAGCCAGCGGACGCTGCTCACTTTTGGCGGGGCGTACTCGAACCACATTCGGGCCACGGCGGCCGCTGGGCATTACTTCGGGTTCTCGACTATTGGCGTGATTCGCGGGGAGGAGCACCTGCCGCTAAATCCTGTATTGTCCTTTGCCGTTTCGCGCGGGATGAGCTTGTGCTATCTGAACCGGGCCGACTACCGGCGCAAGACCGAGCCTGACGTTGTTTCTGGGCTGCGGGAGCGGTTCGGGACGTTCTATCTGCTGCCCGAGGGGGGCAGCAATGAGCTGGCCGTACGCGGGTGCGCCGAGGTCATTGATGAGTTCGATGCCGGGTTTGATGTGATCTGCTGTCCGTGCGGGACCGGGGCTACGCTGGCCGGGGTGGCTCATGGCATCGATGCTGCCGGCGGACGGGCGGTCGGATTCTCGGTGCTTAAGGGCGGGGCGTTCCTGGCGCACGAGGTCGCTGAATTGCAGCGGAAGACATTCGGGCGCAGCGGGTCGAACTGGCGGGTGGAGACCCGATTTCATTTCGGGGGCTACGCCCGCAGAACGGCCGAACTCGATGACTTTATCGCCGACTTTTCCCGGCGCCACGGGATCGGACTCGACTGGGTCTACACGGCCAAGATGATGTATGGCGTTTTCGTGCTCGCCGAGGAAGGCTGCTTCCGGCCCGGCACCCGCATCGTCGTGCTTGTGACCGGCTGAGCTAGCTCGACTCCCCGGTGGGCTGGGGCCAGTGGGCGGCGGCGGAGGGCGGGGAGGTCAGGTAGCTCGCCAGGCCGCGGATGATCACGTCCAGGCCCCATTCGAAGCGATCCTCGGCGCTGCCGGCAACGAGAAGGTCGGCTAGCTCGACCGTGTTCGGGAACTGGTCTTTCGGCAGCGACTTCATCCAGAGGGCGGCCTGGGCGGCGAAGTCCGCGGGCTCCGCGATCGGGGTCACTTCCTGCTCGTAGGCGATCGCCCCGACATAGAGCCCGCCAAGGTCGCCCACGTAGGCCACCACCTGGTCAGGCAGGCCCGCGGCCCGCAGCCGGCCGAGGATGTATTCGCTGCCCTTGAGCATGCTCGGCCCGAACGGCACTCGTCCCATCGTCAGGCCGGCCACGCCCGGGTGACGCTTGAAGATGCCGAGCATCTCGTGGGCGAACCTGCGGACTAGGTCCTGCCAGTCGTCGCCTTCTTGCTCGGCGGCCGCGCTGGCGCTGGCGGCCGGCGGGAACGGGACCTCGGCGATTATCTGCTCCAGCACGAGCTGGACCAGCTCCTCCTTGTTCGCGACGTACCCGTAGAGCGCCGACGCCGAGACGCCGATCTCGTCGGCGACCCGGCGCATGGTCAGCGCGTCGCCACCGTCCACCTCGATCACCTTGAGCGCCGCGTTAATGATCAGGTCGCGGCTCAGCTGCGGCCTCGGCGCCGACCGGCCGCGCCGGGGAGGCGTCCGCCAGGGCGGCTCAGGAGTCCCGGGTGTCTCGCTCATGCGAACAGCGTACTTGACAAGAACGCTGTTCTCTAGTAAACGTTGTTCAAGTCAAGAACAACGTTCTCTTAGGCGAACGGCGTTCAGAAGGTACCTGGGCAAACTGTGAGGAGCAGCGCCATGGCAGGCGAGGCAAACGGACTAGTGGAGGCTCGCGGCCTCCGCAAGACCTACAAGGGCGGGGGCAGCGGGAAGAGCCAGCAAGTCCGAGCGCTCGACGGACTCAGCTTCAGCGTCCCGGCCGGAACGGTGTACGCGCTGCTCGGGCCTAACGGCGCCGGCAAGACGACGACCGTGCGCATCCTGACCACGCTGTCCCGTCCGGACGAGGGAAGCGCGACAGTGGCCGGGATCGACGTGCTCGCACAGCCGGGCAAGGTCCGGTCGGCGATCGGCGCGGTCAGCCAGCACAGCGGCGCCATCGGCCTGCTGACCGGCCAGGAGAACCTGGCCATGCAAGGCCGGCTGTACGGGCTCGGGGGCCGGGACCTGCGGCGACGAGTAGCCGAACTGCTCGACGCGTTCGGCCTGACCGAAGCGGCCGACCGTCAGGCCGGCACCTACTCGGGCGGCATGCGGCGGCGCCTGGACATAGCGACCGTGCTCGTGCACCGGCCCGCGGTGCTGTTCCTTGACGAACCCACCACCGGCCTTGACCCGGAGGGCCGGGCCGACCTGTGGGCGGTGCTGACCGAGCTCGCGGCCAGCGGCACCACGATTCTGGTCACCACCCACTACCTGGAAGAAGCCGACCAGTACGCGGCCAAGATCGCGATCGTCGACCGGGGCCGGATCGTCGCCGAGGGCACCTCCGACCAGCTGAAGGCCGAGCTGGCCGGCGACTCCGTGCTGCTCGAACTCGACAGCGCCGAGCGGGCCGAGAAGGCCGGGAAGGTTCTCCTCGACATGCCCGAGGTCGTCGGCGCCTCGGCCGACGGCGCCACCGTCCGGGCGCGGGTCGCGAACGGACCGCACGCGCTGCCCGCCGTCCTGGGCGGCCTGGAGGCCAGTGACGTGGGCGTCCGTTCCGTTACCGTCGCGCGGCCCTCGCTCGACGATGTCTACCTGCACTATGCCGGCCGGTCATTCGGCCAGGCGGAAAGGACTGTCTCCTAAATCGGCCAGGCGGAGAGGGCTGTCTCAATAAAATGAAAGGGCACACCATGAATCTGCCACGTCAATCCTGGGTGATCTTCACCGCCCGCCACCTGCGCGAGCTCTACCGCAAGCCCATCGTCATCTTCATGGCGCTGCTGCAGCCGATCATCTGGCTGCTGCTGTTCGGCGCCCTGTTCTCCGACGTTGCCAAGATCCCCGGTTTCGGGTCCGGTGACTACATCAGCTACCTCACGCCCGGCGTGGTGATCATGACCGCGATCTTCGGGTCCAGCTGGACCGGGATGGCCTACATCGAGGACATGCAGACCGGCGTGCTCGACCGGATGCTGACCGCGCCGGTCAGCCGGGCCGCGATGACGATCGCGATGCTCGCGTACCAGGCGGTCACCACCGTCATCCAGTCGCTCATCATCATCGCGATCGGCTGGGGGATGGGGGCCACCTTCGGCGGCGGCCTGGCCGGCGTCGTCGTCCTCATCGCCGTCTCGGTGCTGATCGCGCTGGCCATGGCCGGCCTGTCGATGGGGTTCGGGTTGCTGACCAGGCAGCGCGAGGCGCTGATCGGCGCGTCGACGACGCTGGTGCTGCCGCTCACGTTCCTGTCCGGCGCGTTCCTGTCCCTGCATCTGGTGCCGAGCTGGATCGCCGACGTGGCCAGGTTCAACCCGGTGAACTGGGCGGCATCGGCCGGTCGGATCGCGGTTCAGGCCACGCCGGCCTGGGGCACGATCGGCTCCTACGCTGCCTTCCTGGCGATAGCGGCCGGACTCACCGCGTTCGCCGCTACGGGTGCGTTCCGCACCTATCAGCGATCCTTCTGATCTCTTCCGTTGCCTCGGCCGGGGCCCGGCGATCGATGCCGGCCCCGGCCGCTACCTCGCGGTGGCTGAGGACGGTGGCTGGGCGGGCCGGCATCCGGACCCGCAGGTACCACCAGCATCACCAGCCGCCGGCCTTGGCTTAGGCTGAATCGCATGCCGAGCCCCGGACTCCTTGCCGTCTTCGCGGTCGCAACCTTCGTGCTCACCGTCACGCCCGGACCGGGTGTGCTCTACGTGGTCGGCCGATCCATCGGCGGCGGACGGCGGATGGGGCTGGCCTCAATGGCCGGCATCGAGACCGGCGAGGCCGTCTACATCGCTGCGGCCGCGCTCGGCCTCACGGCGCTGCTGGCCACCTCGGCCATCGCTCTGTCCGTAGTGCGCTACGCCGGTGCGGCTTACCTTGTCGTGCTCGGCATCCGGGCCTGGCGTCATCCCGAAGAAAAAGATTCGGAGGAAGAAAGCTTGGCGGGGCATTGGGGCGCCGCTTTCGGACGTGGTCTGGTCGTCCAGTTGCTCAACCCCAAGGTCGCGGTGTTCTTTGTGGCCTACTTCCCGCAGTTCATCAGGCCCGGTCAGGCGGTCGCGCCCCAGGTTCTCGTGCTCGGGTGCATCTATCTGGTGATCGCGGTGGTCTGTGACGCCGCGTATGTACTGCTCGCGTCCTGGATCGCCGACAAGATCGCCAGGACCGAACGAGCCCGGCGACGCCGCGCCCGAGTGAGCGCGTTCATCTACTTCGCGCTAGCGGCCGCCGCTCTGGCGATTGGTGACCGGGGGAGTTCGGCTAGAGCTCTCGCAGCGGCCCGCTAACGCCGAGCCAACCTGGGTCCGCCGCCCACCTTCACCCCACAGCACTCCCCACCCGCACCGCAGCCCAGCTCCAACCCGCACCGCCTCTACCTGCGGCGATCATTGATTTGCCATGTTTGTGAGATATTTCACAGCAAGCAGAAATTAAGGAAGTTTCGTATCTGTTACATGGACTTATCGGGCATCGTAATGCGTCGTGTCCAGGTCAGCACAGCATCGCAAGCCAAAGTCGTACTCGGTCCGCAGTTCAGGGGCGCACCGGGCGGCAGCAAGGACCCGGCGTGGGTTCGGCCGGCGAACCTTGCTCACCGCCGCCATCTGCTCGGTCCTGGCTGGTGTGGGCATCGCCCAGGCTGCTACCAGCGGGTCCTGGCTGCCGGGCCAGTCGGCCGCGCTTAACCACGCGGCGGGCCCGCCGCATCACCGGACCTCCCGCCCACCTGAGGTAGCCCGCCCGAGTCCGAGCCCGACCCCATCGCAGGCCAGAAGCGGCCGGTCAGCCTCGCCGACTCACTCCGTCTCTGCCTCCGGCCCTGCCCCCGCCTCCAAGCAACCGTCGCCGACCCCGACGCCTGCTCCGAGCATTACCGCCGACGGTTACGCCAATCCGCTCCGGGCGGTCAGCAATCTGGTGCCGCAGCGGATCGACCAGGGCGTCGACTTCGCCGGTGCCGGGCCGGTCTACGCACTCGGCGATGCCGTGATCACCAACGCGCAGGGTGACTCGGCGGGCTGGCCCGGCGGGGGCTGGATTACCTACCGGATGACCAGCGGTCCGGCCGCCGGGCTGAGCGTGTTCCTGGCTGAGGACGTCCGGCCGACTGTTCAGGTGGGTGATCAGGTCACCTCGTCGACCGTCATCGCGAACATGTCCGATAACGGTGACGGCATCGAGTTCGGCTGGGCTCAGGCCAGTGGCGTGTCCACCGAATCACAGTTGCCTGAGGCAGGCGGGATCAACGGCGGCGGGCCTTTCCCGACGATGGTGGGTGTGAACTTCGATGATCTCCTTATCGCATTGGGCGCGCCAGCGGCCTACAACCACGCAGACACGCCGAATGGCCTGTTGCCAGCCGGCTATCCGCTCCACTGGGCCGGGCTGCACGGCTAGGCGGCACTATGGCAGTGTCCAGGCCTGGTTGGTGGCGCCGGTGCAGCTCCAGATCTGGACCTGGGTGCCCGGCGTGGTCGAGAAGCCGGTGTCGTCCAGGCACTTGCCCGACCGCGGGTTGACCAGGGAGCCGTTCGACTGCGGCTGCCAGACCTGCCCGCCCGAGCCGTTGCAGGTGAGAAGGTCGATCAGCGTGCCGTTGGCGGTGCCGCCGCCGGTCACGTCCAGACATTTGCCCAGGGCCCGCAGGGTGCCGTTCGGTTCAGTAGTCCAGTTCTGGGCGGCGGTGCTGTTGCAGGTGTAGACCTGAACCGGCGTTCCGTCCGCGCTGTTGGCACCGCGCACGTCGAGGCACAGACCGCCGAGGCCGGTAACGGTACCGGTGGCGGCAGCAGCGGAGACCCACGACTGGTTGGCGTTGCCGCTGCAGCTCCAGATCTGGACCTGGGTGCCCGGCGCGGTCGAGAAGCCGGTGTCATCCAGGCAGGCATTGGACTGCGGGTTGAGCAGGGCACCGTTCGGCTGGGGGATCCAGGTCTGTGCGCCGGTCCGGTTGCAGTCGAAGAGGTCGACCAGCGTGCCGTTGGCGGTGCCGCCGCCGGTGACATCCAGGCACTTGCCGTCGGCTTGGACGGTGTTGTTCGGCTCGATCGTCCACTCCTGGCCGTCAGTGCCGTTGCAGGTGTAGATCTCGACCTTGGTGCCGTTGGTGTTGGCGTCACCCGCGAGATCGAGGCACAGGCCCTGATAGCCGATCAGCGGCGTGGCGGCGATGCCGTCGGCGGCGGGCTCGACGGCCCAGGTGAACGACGTGGTCGCGAAGGCGCCGGTCGCGTCTTGCGCCCTGACGGTCACGGTACTGGTGCCCGCGGTCGTCGGCGTCCCGGTGATCGTGCCGCTGGTCGGCGAGATCGAGATGCCGGCAGGCAGGCCGGTCGCCGAGTAGGACAGGGTTTGCCCCGAGGTTGAGTCGCTGGCGCTGACCGGCACCGACACGGCCGTCCCGGCCAGCCCTTCCTGGGGAGCCGGGGTCGTGATCGCGACCGGCTGGCCGAGCTGGGACGTTCCGACGGCCAGCGTCCCGGTCAGCGGCAGGTTCGCGTCGGAGTCGCCGACGGAGATGCCGTAGCTGCCGGTCGAGGTCGCCCAGTTGTTCGTCGAGGCGTTCCAGAACTGGAGGTTGCGCTGGGTGAGCTGGAAGGTCACCGTCTGGCTGGCGCCGGGCTGGAGGCTGACCCGGGCGAAGCCCTCGAGCTGCTTGGGCGGCTCGCCCGAGGCGGCCGGATCGGTGACGTAGAGCTGCGCGACGTCGGCGCCGGCCCTGGTGCCGGTGTTGGTGACCTTGGCGGTGATGGTCGCGGCGCCACCCTGCGGCAGCGACCCGACCTGCAGGTTGCTGAACGAGAAGCTGGTGTAGGACAGGCCGTACCCGAACGGGAACATCGGGGTCAGGCTGTGACTGTCGTACCAGCGGTAACCAACGTCGACGCCCTCTGAATACTGGACGGTCCCGTTCGTCCCGGTCCACTGAGCGGCAGTACTGGCGGGGACCTGAGATAGCGAGGTCGGGAACGTGACCGGCAGGTGACCGGACGGGTCAGCGTCACCGAACAGCAGCGCGGCGATCGCGGTGCCATCCTCCTGGCCTGGGTACCAGGCCTCGAAAACGCCCTTGACGGAGGAGAGCCACGGCATGGTGACCGCCGAGCCGGTGTTCAGCACCACGATGGTGTTCGGGTTGGCTGCGGCGACCGCCGAGATCAGCGAATTCTCCGAGCTGGGCAGGTCGATGCTCGACAGGTCGCTGCCCTCGGTCTCGAAGTTGCTCACGAAGACGACCGCCACGCTGGAGGACGCCGCCAGTGCCGCGGCCGAGCTTGGAGAAGAACCGTCGTTGAAACTGACCTTGATCCCGCTGCCTGCGCGCGTGGTGATGCCCTGCGCAGGGGTAACCGTGCCGCTTGAGCTGACCGCGGCTGAGCCTCCACCGGCGGTCTGCGGGCTGGTTGAGGCGTCGGTCCCGATGACCGCGATCGATGAGGTGCTGGCCGAACTGAGCGGCAAGATACTGCCGCTGTCCTTGAGCAGCACCGTGCCTTCCTCCGCCAGTTGCGTGGCATCCGATTGGTCCGTCGCGCTGGTCGCGGTCTGTGCGGGCGAGCCGGACGCGGGCTTGTCGAACAGCCCGAACGCGAACATCTCGGTCAGCACGCTGGAGACCAGCGAGTTGAGCGTGGCCATCGATACCGACCCGGAGGAGACGGCCGACTGCAGCGCGCCGCCGTAGAAGCCGTCATTGCCGGGCATGTCCATGTTCAGCCCGGCGTTCGCTGAGGCGGCGGTCGCGTGGGTCCCGCCCCAGTCCGACGTCACGAAACCAGTGAAACCGTCTTGCTGACGCAGCGCGGTGGTCAGCAGGAACGGGTTCTGGCAGGCGAACGTGCCGTTGACCGTGCTGTATGCGCACATCACCGAGGAGGCGGCGCCCTGCTGCACCGACGCGGCGAACGCCGGCAGGTAGATCTCCTGCATCGCCTTCGTGCTGACGATCGCGTTGTCGGAAGAGGTGTTGCGATTAGTCTCCTGGTTGTACACGGCAAGGTGCTTGACCTGGGCCATCACGCCGGTGGACTGGACGCCTCTGATGTAGGCGGTGCCAAGCTGGCCGTTGAGGAACGGATCCTCACCGATTGACTCGAACGCGCGTCCCCAGCGCGGGTCCCGCACGATGTTGATGGTCGGACCGAGATCGATCGTGGTGCCCTTCGAGGCCTGCTCGGCCCCGATTACCTGGCCGTACAGTTGCTCGGCGGCATTGTCCCAGGTCGCGGCGACATCGACCGGGGCCGGCAACTGGGTCACGCTCGCCATCCCGTCGGCGACGCCCGCCGGGCCATCTTCAAGGTTGATCGCCGGGATGCACAGCGACCCGATCGCCGGGATCAGGCCGACATAACTGGACCCGGACGCACCGGTCATGAGCGCGACCTTCTGGGCCGTGCTCATCCGCGCCATCAACTGGCTGACCCGCTGGCTGATCGGCGCGCTCGACCCGACCCACGGGCAGGCGGTCGAGGTCGCCGAGGCCGGTGCCTGGGTGGCGGCGGAACCGACGACCAGCATCGACGCCGCCATGACGACGGCTAAGCCGGCGACTCGGACGATTCTGAACACCGACGACCGGATCACCTTGGCCACGACGCCTCCTGACGCCCGCGCACTACCCTCGCGCTGCCACCACGCGGTCCGGCGCTGCGCGGCCTTGGGCTCGCAGGCTCTGGGCTCGCACTGCCGCCCGTGCACTGCCGGACAAATCGAGCATTAATCGCTCATCAGGTGATGTCAATGACTCGCTGGCGCTTCTGTCTTAAGCCGTCGGCTGGGTGAGGATGGTCGCAGTCGGCGTTATTTCGTGGCAGAGACCTGACTGGAGTGGTGAAAGTTGACTGGCGATGCGGCGACCGCTGAGGTGGCACCAGTTATGGCCGGCTTAGCTCCGGCCGGATCGACTAGCACGGCATCGACTAGCACAGCATCGAGTGACACGGCATCGACTAGCACAGCATCGACTGGCACGGCATCGACTGGCACGGCATCGACTAGCACGGCGCGGATCTATGACTACCTTCTAGGCGGAAAGGACAACAACGCCGCCGACCGGCTAGCGGCCGGGCAATTGCTTCGCGCTGCCCGATGCCGGACTGGTCGCCAGGACCAACCGGGCCTTCCTGGCCGCCGCGGTCCGACAGGTCGCGGCCAACGGAGTCACGCAGTTCGTGGACATCGGCCCGGGACTTCCGGCGACTCCGAATGTGCACGAGAGCGCGCGGTCGGCGACACGGCCGGATCAAAGGCGCTGCTGATGGCCGAGATACTGGCAGGCGTCGACCGCAAACCAAGCTGTGCGAACGGATTGGCCGACAATTGCGAGGTTCACGGCTCGATTTCTCGCGAGTACTGGCAGTCGGCCAATCGGTGATCCGTTTTCGTGGAGAGTTTTCCGTTTCGGTGCCGTAAAGTCTTCACGATCAAGAAAAATTGCCCAGAATGCCCGATTTACAGTGGAGACTTTTCGTTTAGTGGAGACTTTACCCCCAAAATCCGCGGCTAATTCTCCACCAGGCGGAAACTCACCACGATCATGGTCGTCTCAGACCGGACAAATGAGAAGCAATGCGGCGGCGGCTCCGGCTGACGGCCGAGATCCTGATCGCCTTCGCCTGCAAACGCGGCATAGCGGCCGGATCTGCAACGGCGCTGGCCTCTAGCCGTTACCAGGGCAGCGTCCTTGGCCCGTCGCTGTTGTAACGCGCGGGGTTGGGCCATAGTCCGTGGGACCAGCCCGCCGCGACGATGGCGGCACCGGCGATGAACAATGCGGGGTTGCGGCGATAGGCGGCGAACCCCATCAGGGCGTCTCCCGCCAGCCGGGTCACCTGCGCCGCCGGCGGCATGTGGGCGAGGACGTACCGGCCCCGGCGAGTTCGAGACACCGCGTCGAGATCGCCGAACCCGAGGACAGCCGCCGAACTGGCAGCCGGCAGCACGTAGCGCACCGCGACGGCGGTAACCGGGCGGTCCCGCCACAGCAGGAAGTTCGAGATGATCGATGCGGTCACGTCGGCACTGATCTTGGCCGGGTGAACCTGGTGCACCAGTGCACCTTCAGCCATCCGCATATCGGCCATTGTCTTACGTGATGTACCTCTCGCGATAGCTTTCACTTGCCAGTTAGATCACCAGCCGCATCGAGGCCAGCCGGCACGAGCGAACCGGACCACCCGACCCCACCAGCCCGCACCCCGCCAGCCCGCACCCGCCAGCCCGCACCCCGCCAGCCCGCCCGTCCGGAGGTCGCCATGAAATACGTGTTGTCCTACGAGCCGAAGGGCGGCGTGGCTGACAAGGCTCGCGAACTCTTCGCTGAGCACTGCGAGAAGTGGAGCGAGTTTCAGGCCGCCGGCACGCTGCTGATGGTGGGACCGTTCTCCGATGGCAGCGGCGCGATGGGGGTATTCACTACCCGCGAGGCCGCCGAGGAGTTCGCCAAGACCGACCCCTTCGTCCTGAACGGAGTCGTGGACGAATGGTCGGTGCGCGAGTGGCGCGAGGCGATCTTCCGCCCCTGACCAGACGCGAATCGAGGCAGTAAAAGAAGTGCGACGGTAAAGAAGCGAGGCAGTAATCCGATGTGCACAGCGCTCCTGAGCATCGGCGACAACGGCCACGTGCTGCTGGTCGGAGTCAGGGACGAGATGCTCGCCCGGGCGTGGGAACCGCCAGCCAGGCACTGGCCCGAGCTACCAGGCCTGATCGGCGGCCGCGATCTGCAGGCAGGCGGAACCTGGCTTGCCGTCTCGCCCGAGGAGCGCAGGGCCGCCTGCGTGCTCAACGGCCGTGGTCGCAAAGCGCCAGCCGCCACCCGGCGGTCCAGGGGCGTGCTGCCGCTCCAAGCCGCCATCGGCAAGCCGCTGGACCGGTCAACCCTGGCCGACCTCGACCCGTTCCACCTCCTGGTCGCCGAGCCTGGCCGGGCCATCTTGCAGTCCTGGGACGGCCGCGACCTGATCGACCATGAGCTGGGTCCCGGCCTGCACATGGCGGTCAACAGCGGCCTGGCCAGCGACCTCCTTCCGACCAGCGAACCCACCAACCCCGCCGAGAACGGCCGCGCACACGAACTCGCCCGGATCGCCTACTTCCTGCCCAAGTTCGGCCAGGCCGCCCGCCCGGACCCACACCCAGGCGAACCCATCGCGGAGGCCTGGGGCGAGTGGCTGCCGCTGCTCAATGGCGCCCGCCTGGCCACCGACGACCAGCGCGCGCTCATCGTGCGCCACGACTTCGGAGACGGCCGCATCTGGGGCACGGGGTCGATCTCGCTCATCGCCCTAACGCCGACCGGCCTCCGCTACGACTTCACCGCCACTCCCGGCGACCCCTCCGCCTGGCACCCCATCACCTGACGACACCCACCCAGTCGCCGCCCCTCGGCCCGTCAGCCCCTCGGCCCGTCAGCCCATCAGCCCATCGTCTTAGCGCCGTCCAGCGCCTCTCTGATGATGTCCGCGTGCCCGGAATGCTGAGCGGTCTCGGTCATGATGTGCAGGAACACTTGCCTAGCCGACCAGGACGCTCCGCGCTCGAACCAGGGCGCATCTGGAAGTGGCTGCGAGGCATCCAGGTCAGGCAGTTCCTTCACCAGTTCATCGGTGTGCTTTGCCACTTCCTCGTACTCATCGAGCAGTCCCGCGAGGGTCTCGCCGTCGAGCATGCGGAAGCCGTTCGCATAGGCGTCAGGCGCCGCGTCGGACTGGTCGAACATCATCGCCGACGGTCCCTCGACGATGAACCTGCCCCACCGCTTCTCGACCATCGCCACGTGCTTGATCAGTCCGCCAATGCACAGTTCGCTCACCGTGGTACGCGCGGCGGCCTGCTCGTCGGTCAGCCCGCGGGTGGTGTACCGCAGGAAATGCCGGTGCTTAGCCAGCGACGCCAGCAAGTCGGCGCGCTCTAGGTCGATCCGCTCGCCGGTTGTCGACGTTGTCGTGTTCACGTGATCCCCTTCCGGTCGGCCGGGCCAACGACCCGTAGCTGCCAGTCACAGTCAGCACGCTACGCCTGGGTACCGACAGTCAGCCGTCCGATCGATAGGGTCGGGCGGCAGGCAACGAAAGGCTGCAGGCAACGAAAGGCTGCAGGCAACGAAAGGCTAAGTCGTGGCTTCTGTAGTAGTTGCAACCGGTTACGGCAGTCCTGACGTGCTGTCCGTCATCGACGAACCCGTTCCAGCGCCAGCCGACGGCCAGGCCCGCATCGAGGTGCGGGCGGCTGGCGTCAACCCGATCGACTTCAAGGTCTACAGCGGCGCCTTCGGCACCGATCCGGCCCGGCTGCCGATGCGGCTCGGCTCCGAAGTCGCAGGCGTGGTCGCCGAGGTCGGCCCGAACGCGATCGGCGCGGCCGGCCAGGAGCTCAGCGTCGGCGACGAGGTGATCGGCTACCGGGTCGCCGGCGGCTACGCCAGCGAGCTGATCGCCTCAGGCGACGCTTTGACGCCCAAGCCGCCGACGCTCGACTGGCCGCAAGCGGCCGGACTCATGCTCACCGGCGTGACCGCCTGGCACTGCCTGGTCGCCGCCGACGTCACCCAAGGCGACACGGTGCTGATGCACGGCGCGGCCGGGGGAGTCGGCATCATGGCCATCCAACTCGCCGTGGCCAAGGGCGCCAAGGTAATCGCGACCGCCAGCCCCCGGCGCCACGAGTTCCTCACCGACCTGGGCGCAACTCCGGTCGCCTACGGCGAAGGCCTGATCGACCGCGTGCGTCAAGCGGCCCCCGGCGGCGTCGACGTGGCTCTGGACCTGGTCGGCACAGAAGAGGCCATCGACGTCTCCCTCGAACTCGTGCTCAACCGAGCCAGGATCATCACGATCGCCGCCTTTGGCCGGGCCGGCCAGGTCGGGATCAAGGCGATCGGCGGCGGACCAGGAGCCGATCCAGGCACCGAGATCCGCTCCGCCGCCCGGCTCGAGCTGGCCAAGCTGGCCGGCCTAGGCAAGCTACGGGTCTTCATCGATCAGACGTTCCCGCTGGCCAAGACGGCCGACGCCCATCGTGCGATCAGCGCGGGCCATGCCGGAGGCAAGATCGTCCTGATCCCGTAAGCTGAGCCCGCTTCTATTCTTCTCCACGTATATACCTTGACACGTATATACGACTCCTGGCATATTAGGTGATCGATGGAAGCGATCTGGTCGGCACTGGCGGATCCGCACCGGCGGGCCATGCTCGACGTGCTGCGCGAAGGCGGATGCGCCGTGGGCGAGCTAGCCCAGTCGCTCGGCCTGTCCCAGCCCATGACCTCCAAGCACCTGCGGGTACTGCGGGAGGCGGGGCTGGTGCGGGTCCGCGTCGACGCGCAGCAGCGCATCTACGCGGTGAACGCTGAGCGCATGGCCGAGCTCGACGCCTGGCTGGCGCCGTACCGGAAGCTCTGGAACGACCGGCTCGACACGCTCGGCCGGCACCTAGACGAGGAGGGCTAGATCATGGACCGTGGCACCTACGTCGAACTCGACGGCCGTCCGGCGGTGCGGTTCCAGCGCAGCTACGACCATCCGGTGCAGCGGCTCTGGGCCGCCATCACCGATCCAGGCGAACTGCCGCACTGGTTCCCGTCCAAGGTCACGATGAAGGCCGAAGTTGGCGGGGCAATCGAATTCACCGATGACCAGAACGCCGAGCCGCGCTACGGCACGATCCTGGTCTACGAGCCGCCGACCAAGCTGGCCTACACCTGGGGCGAGAACGAGCTGCGCTTCGAACTCGAACCAATCGGCGACAACCGTTGCCAGCTCACGCTGATCGACGTGCTCCCGGCGGAGGAGGTCGCCGCTCGCAACGCCGCTGGCTGGACCGTCTGCCTGGCCGAACTCGACAAGCACCTGGCCGGCGAGGTCACCGGCGGCCCGCATTCGGATACGGCCGAGCCCTGGCGCGAGCACTACGACAGCTTCGTCGCCTCGGGCATGCCCTCGGGCGCGCCGATCCCGGGCGGCCGGTAGCGCCAGACTGTCAGTGGCTCGGGCTAGCGTGGCCGTATGCCTGGTGAAGAAGAGCTGCGCGAGCGCTACGACGACCTGATCGACGCCCTGGTCGGCGAGCCGGGCGTCACGCCGCCGGACCGCACGTCGGGTTTCGGCCGGTCCGCCATCCGCTACGAGCGCAAGATGTTCGCGATGTTCGTGCGCGGCCGGCTCGTGCTCAAGCTGCCAGAGGAGCGAGTGAGCGAGCTGGTCGCGGGCGGACACGGGGTCCCGTTCGACGCGAACAAGGGAGTCCCGTACCGCGAGTGGTTCAGCCTGAACCCAGACGACAACCACGACTGGCTGAAGCTAGCCACCGAAGCGCTGGAGTTCGCCCGCGCCAGTGCCCGTTAAAGACCAGAAATTCAAACTTTAAGGAGAAAATCAGGCGAGGGCTCTGGGCCCGCGCGCCAAGCTAACTCGCCACCCGGGCCGGCCGTGCCCTAGCACGGCCAGCCACCGTCCCAGGCCGGATCAGCGCCGGGGCCGGCCTGCGCACCGGGGCGGCCCTCGGGCGGGCCGGTCGCCGTCCCAGGCCGGCTCAGCCCAGGGGCCCGTCTGCGCACCGGGGCGCCCTCGCGCGGGCCGGTCGCCGTCCCAGGCCAGCTCAGCGCCGGGGCCGGCCTCAGTCCCAGCGTTGCGCGTTGGCGTCGTTCAGTTGTCCGGGCGGCTCGGGAACCACGCAGAACATCAGCCCGGCCGGATCGCGCATTAGCCACCACTTCTCGATCAGCTCAACCCGCTGCGCCCCGAGCCCTTCGAGCCGGGCGACCTCCGCCTCCAGGTCATCGGTGTGGAAGTCGACGTGCATCCGGGCCGGGCCGTCACCCAGGCGCTGCAGCAGCAGCCAGGCCTCCTGGCCGTGCAACTGACCGTAGTGGTAGGACGGCTGACCCTCGATGGAGCTCAGCGGCTGGCCGGTCGCGGCGCCCCAGAAAGCCAGTTCCCGGTCGTGATCGGGATCCGGTACGTCAATGACGATCATTTGCAGTCGGCTGTAGTGAGTCACAAGCACCTAACCTATTGCCGGGTCTCGCGAATGCCGCCGCCCGGGCTTGTATCGTGCGGCCCGTGAGCGCATCGTCCGGCAGCACCGGCCCGGGGGTTCGACCCCCCAGAACCCCCCGCGGGGGCCATCGGCTAAGGCTGTTCAACACTCTGACCCGCGAGCAGGCGGAGTTCATTCCGTCCAATCCAGGCCAAGTCGGCATGTACTCCTGCGGTCCGACGGTCTACGCCGACCAGCACATTGGCAACATGCGGGCCTATGTCTTCGCCGACACCCTTAAGCGAGCGCTGATCTGGAAGGGCTTTGAGGTCAGGCACGTCATCAACATCACCGACGTAGGGCACCTGACCTCGGATGCTGACGAGGGTGACGACAAGCTGGAGTTGGCCGCCCGCCGCGAGCGGCTGACGGCCTGGGAGATCGCCGCCCGGTACACCGCCGAGTTCCAGACCGACCTGCGGCGACTCCGGGTGATCGAGCCCTCGGTGTGGTGCAAGGCGACGGACCACATCGAGCACATGATCAGGTTCGCGACCGCCCTGGACGATCGCGGGTGGTGCTACCAGATTCAACCTGGGCTATATTTCGACACCCAAAAAGACGGCAGTTACGGGCAGCTTGCCCGGCTTGACCTTGCCGGTCAGCGGGAAGGCGCTCGGGTCGAGGCCACCGAAGGCAAGCGGCAGGGCAGCGACTTTGCCGTGTGGCGGACTTCGGCGCCGGGCGAGAACCGGCAGATGGAGTGGGACTCGCCGTGGGGCCGGGGCGCGCCCGGCTGGCACCTGGAGTGCTCGGTCATGTCGATGGAGTATCTCGGGCCGCATTTCGACATCCACACCGGCGGGGTCGACCACATCCCGGTGCATCACACCAACGAGATCGCGCAGAGCCAGGCCTACCTGGGCGACGGACGGCCGTGGGTCGGCTGGTGGCTGCACGGGGAGTTCATCAACCTGCGCGGAGCCAAGATCTCCAAGTCGACCGGCGGGGGAGTGCTGGTCGCGGACCTGATCGATCGCGGCTACCACCCGCTGATCTACCGCTACCTGCTGCTTCAGGCTCACTACCGCAGCCAGAACGAGTTCACGTGGCCGGCGATGGATAGCGCGCGGACCGGGTTGCGCCGGCTGCTTGACCGGTTTTCGGCCGCCCGAGCCGGGACGCACGGCGACGGTGCTGGCCAAGGGGGACGACCCCCTATGAACCCCCGCGACCAGGCCGCGCTCAGCGAGCCGGCCCTGGCCTATCTCGATGCGTTTGATCAGGCGATTTGCGACGATCTGGGGACGCCGAAGGCGCTCGCCGTCGTGGCGTCCGTGGCGCGCGACAACGGGCTCTCCGACGGCGACACCGCCGAGTTGGCCCGGCGCTTCGACGAGGCGCTGGGCATCGGACTGGCGGACCTGAGTCCGGCCGATCTCGACCTGCGCCCGAGCGATTCGCGAGTCAGTTCCGAGCAGGTCGATCAACTGCTGGCCGAGCGGAGCGCGGCCAGGGCGGCGAAGGACTTCGGCCGATCGGACCAGATCAGGGACGAACTCACCGGGCTCGGCGTCACGATCGAGGACCAGCCGGGCGGCGCGACGACCTGGCGCTGGTCCTAGCGACGTTTTGGCCTGGAGTACATTTCAGATCATGAAGAAGCTGCTCGAATTGCTCGTCTGCTTCATCCACCCGGTCGCCGTTGTCCTGATCTGGATTGACCTGGCGACCCGCCGCGACCTGGGAACGACTGCCAAGCTGGCCTGGGCGATTTTCTCGATCATTCCGCTGGTCCCGTTCATCTATGTGCTGACCACCGGCGACCTGTGGTGATGTTAGTTCCATGAGGAGGCGGTCCTTCGAGGAACTTGTCAACGAGGCCGCCACTGCGGATGTAACCGGCTGGGACTTCTCCTGGCTGGACGGGCGGGCTACCGAAGAGCGCCCGTCCTGGGGTTACGCCAAGATGATGGGCAAGAAGATGGCGTCCGCCTCGGCCGCGCTAGACCTGCAGACCGGTGGTGGCGAGGTGCTCGCCAAGGTGTCCAAGCTGCCGGCGCTGACCGTCGCGACCGAGTCCTGGCCGCCGAATGTCGCGCGGGCCACCAGGCTGCTGCACCCGCTCGGCGTCGCGGTGATCGCTCATGACGAAGCCGAGCCGCTGCCGTTTGCCGCGAACGCTTTCGACCTCGTGGTCAGCCGCCATCCGGTCGCGGTGTGGTGGGACGAGGTCGCGCGGGTGCTGCGTCCCGGCGGCCGCTACTTCTCCCAGCACGTCGGCCCGCGCAGCGTCGGCGAAGTATCCGAGTTCTTCCTGGGGCCGCAGCCAGACGGCGACAGCGTGCGCGAGCCGGGCGTAGCCAGGGCGCAGGCCCAGGCGGCCGGGCTGATCGTGACCGACCTGCGGGCCGAGTCGCTGCGCACGGAGTTTCGCGATGTCGGCGCGGTGATCTACTTCCTGCGCAAGGTGATCTGGATCGTTCCCGGTTTCACCGTGGACGCCTACCGGGGAAGGTTGCGCCAGCTGCACGACCAGATCGAGCGCACCGGACCCTTCCTGGCCACCACCCGCCGGTTCCTGATCGAGGCGGTCAAGCAGTAGGCGCCGACGGCGGCGTGGGCGGGGGAACCCGGGTCAGCTCGACGCCGAACTGGTCGCGGTAGGCGGCGAGCACCGCCTCGTCGGTCGGCAGCTGCTCTTCGGTGCGGGACCCGCCGCTGGTGCGGATCAAGAGCCCGGCGGCCAGGGAGATCCGGCCGTCCGGGGCGAGCAGAGAGCAGATCGTCCCCTCCCGGAAATGAGACTGCGGCCAGGTCTGCTGCCACCAGCAGGCGGGCACGAATTCGGCTAGGTCGCGGGGCCTGCGCTCGATCCGGTACTGGGGCTGGCCGTCCTTGGCAACCTCGATGTCGCCGTGCTGGGCGCCGTCAAGCTGGAACGTCCCGGCCGGGTCGGGCTGCTCACCGCGTTCATCGAGCAGCAGCGGATAGTCGCTGTGGCTGCCGAACCCGACGTCGGCCAGCCACGGTCCGTTGCCATCGGCCGTACCGGCCCGGGTGGTGGGCGGGGGGTGCAGTGGGCGGGACTCCCCGGATCCCTCCGCCGTGGTCACGATCAGGGCCAGGTGGTCGAACGGCGGCCCCAGCCCGTCCTTTCCGTACACCCGGGCGGCGACCCGGCTGACCGTGAAGCCGATCGCCTCGAGCAGCAGCGCGAACGCGCCGTTGAGCTCGTAGCAGAAGCCGCCCCGCCGCCTGGTGACGATCTTGTCGATCAGGTCGGCATCGGTCAGCGAGATCGCCTCGCCCAGGAAGATGCTCAGGTTCTCGAACGGGACCGTCCGCTGGTGAGCCTGGTGGAGTTCGCGCAGCGTGCGCTGGTCGGCAGCGACCGGTCCGGTGACCTCGATGCGGCTTAGGTAGGCGGCGAGAACCTGGTCGTCCATGGGGTCCTTCCGAAGTCGGCAGAGTTTTTTCGCCAGAGTATTTTCGGCAGAGTGTCGATCGGTGACAGGGGCGTTCGTAGCGATGGTAGAAGGCGGGCACGAGGTCCGCCGACACCGGCAAGGAGAACCGTCATGACGCAGTACCTGCTTTCCGTTCACCACTCCGGCGAAGACGTCGCCCCGCTGTCTTCGCAGGAGATGGAGCAGTCCTTCAAGGACGTGGACACGTTCAACTCCGAGCTGCAGGCTTCAGGCAACTGGGTGTTCGCGGGCGGACTGCACGGACCGTCGACCGCGACCGTCGTCCGGATCGGCGATGACAACTCCGTGATCACCACCGACGGCCCGTACGCCGAGACCAAGGAGCAGCTTGGCGGCTTCTGGGTCATCCAGGCGGACGACCTCGACGCCGCGCTGGAGCTGGCGGCCAGGGGCTCCCGGGCCTGCCGGCTGCCGGTCGAGGTCCGTCCGTTCCAGGAGTAGCCCGTTCCGATGTCGGTTCAGGCGCACGAGATCGAAGAGCACTTCCGGCGGGAGTACGGCCGGTGCGTGGCCACCCTGATCCGCTTCCTCGGCGAAATCGACCTCGCCGAGGAAGCGGTGCAGGAGGCGTTCACCATCGCCGTGGACCGCTGGCCGGCCACCGGCCTGCCGCCGAACCCCGGCGCCTGGATCACCACTACCGCGAAGAACCGGGCGATCGACCACCTCAGGCGTGAGACTGCCCGCGAGGAAAAACACGCGCAATCCTTTCATCTATATGGGCATAAAAATGACGATAAAGATCAGGTGGGACCGGTGCAGGACGACAGGCTCAGGCTGATCTTCACCTGCTGCCACCCTGCGCTCAATCGCGGTGCTCAGGTGGCGCTCACCCTGCGGCTGCTCGGCGGCCTGCAGACCACAGAGATCGCCAGGGCATTCCTGGTGCCCGAGGCCACCATGGCCCAGCGGATCGTGCGGGCCAAGAAGAAGATCAAGGCCGCCGGGATCCCGTACCGGGTGCCCGGCGACGCCGAGTTGCCTGACCGGCTCGGAGCGGTGCTGGCTGTGGTGTACCTGATTTTCAACGAGGGCTACGTGTCGTCCGAGGGCGACGTGCTGATCCGAGAGGACCTGTGCGCCGAGGCGATAAGGCTGGCCCGGCTGCTGGCCGAGCTGATGCCCGATGAGCCGGAAGCGCTGGGGTTGCTGGCGCTGATGCTGCTC
>DATNFM010000358.1:0-13706 GCA_035606435.1 Streptosporangiaceae bacterium
CTTTGCCCCAGACCAGGACTAGTAGCTGCGCCGGATCCGGAACGACCAGCCGGGGGTCGGCGCCAGCTCAGCCGCTCCGACGAATTCGTGCGACTTCAGACCGCACCAGGCCGGTACGTCGGTCTTCGTCGCCGGGTCATCGGCCAGCACCTCAATCACCTGACCGATGCGAACCTCGCCGATTCGCGCCGCCAGCATGATGATCGGCTGCGGGCATTTCTTGCCCAGCGCATCGATCCGTAGCCTGGGCTGCGTTGAGGCGGACGACACTGACCCCTCCTAGCCTTGCGTCATAAGGCCGACGGTACCGCGTAGTCGGCCCACGATAGCCGGGAGTACCGCAAGGAATTCGTCTACCGACGCCGGTGTCGCGGCTCTCGGCAAGGAGACTCGTACGTTTCCGTGCGTTAGTGCCCCCATGGCGGCCAGGACGTGGCTCGGCTGGTCAGTGTCGGAGGCGCACGCACTGCCGGAGGAGACCGAGAATCCGGCCCGGTCGAGTTCGATCACCAGCGTCTCGCCGTCCAGATAAAGGACCGAGAACGTGAGCACGTGCGGCAGTCGTTTCACCGGATCGCCGTGCACGACGCAGTCGGGCACCAGTTCGGGCAGGCGATCCCTGAGCCGGCTCGTCAGCGCCCGGAGGGCCGCGTCCGCTTCGTCCGCTTCCGCCTGCGCCGCCTCGAGCGCCGCCGCGGCTGCCACGATCGCGGGCAGGTTAGGGAAGCCAGGCACCCGGTGACCTTCCCGGCTGTCGGCCGGCAACGGGGGCTTCCAGCGGACCGGCTTGCGGACGGCGAGTACGCCGACTCCGGGCGGCCCGCCCCACTTGTGGCTGCTTGCCATCAGCAGGGACCAGCCATCGGGCAGCGGCATCCGCCCGGCCGAGGCGGCCGCGTCGACCGCTAGCGGCACTTTGGCTTCCTGACACAACCCGGCGACTTCGGCCACCGGCTGCAGCGTGCCGACCTCGTGATTCGCGGTCTGCAGGCAGGCGAGCACGGTCCGGTCCTGCTTGATGGCCGCACCGAAGGCGGTGATGTCCACCCGCCCGTCCGGCTCCACGCCCACGATCGTGACCGGACTGCCCGCGCTCCCGGCCCGCGCGGCGGCGTTCAGGACGCTGGAATGCTCGACGGCGCTGACCACCACATGTCCTGGTCCGCGGGTGGCGCTCTGACGGCCGAGCACCGATCCGAGCACCGCCAGGTGCACGGCGTGCGTCCCCGAGCTGGTGAACGCGACCTCGTCGGCGCGGCAGGCTAGAACACCGGCCACTTGCTCCCTGGCCCGTTCCAGCAGCAGACCGGCCCGTCGACCCTCACGGTGCAGCCGAGTCGGGTCCGCCCAGCCGTCATCAAGCGCCGCTAGAAGCGCGGCCTTGCCGACCGCCGAGATCGGTTCCCCCGAGGCAGCGTCAAAGTACGCCATGGTCTGAATCTAGTGACCCCGGATTAACGCCGGCACGTCGTCCCGTTCTGGCGGGGGTACCGGGCGGGCGGGGACTCAGGCGTTGTACTGTTTGCACGACAGCCTGTAGGACAGGCATGAGCCTGTGGCACGGGCACCGAACCTGCTTGGGAAGTCGGCAGACCGCCGCTGGGAAGGCAATCTGTGAGTTCCATCCGCAGTACCCCGCGGGAGCGGGGGATCCAGGCCCGGGAAGAATCGGGCGAGCAAGCGCGACCCGCGCGGCGGTCAAGGCGCTGGGCGCCGCTTGCCGTCGTGCTGACCGGGCTGATCGTCGTCACCACGGGCTGTACGTCCAACGCGTTCACCAGGCAAGGCTTCCTGCCCCCGGTTACCAAGCAAGGCCAGGTCATCCTGTCCATGTGGCAGGGTTCCTGGATCGCGGCCTGGGCGGTCGGTATCGTCGTCTGGGGCGGCATCCTCTGGGCGGTCATCTTCCACCGCAAGCGCGGTAACCAGCTGCCGCAGCAGGTCCGTTACAACCTGCCCATCGAGATCTTGTACACGATGCTGCCATTCATCATGGTCGGCGTGCTGTTCTACTTCACCGCCCGGGACGAGAACTTCATCGACAAGATCCCCGCGCACCCGCAGGTGGTCGTCAACGTCACCGGGTTCCAGTGGAGCTGGCAGTTCCAGTACCCGCAGTTCAAGGTCCCCGGCAAGACCGGCGCGGACTCGGTGGTCACCGAGACCGGCACGATGTGGGACCCAACGGCGAGCATCCAGCACCTGCCGCTGCTTGAGATCCCCGCGCACGAGACGGTGAAGTTCAACCTCACCTCGATCGACGTGGTCCACGCGTTCTGGGTGGTGCCGTTCGAGTTCAAGCGCGACGTCATTCCCGGGTATGCCAATCACTTCGCCGTCACGGCGATCAAAACCGGCTCTTTCATCGGGCGCTGTACTGAGCTGTGCGGCATCTATCACAGCCGCATGCTCTTCAAGATCAAGATTGTCTCGCCCGCTAAGTTCCGCCAGTGGATCGCCGGGCAACAGGCGGCTCAGTCTTCCGGGGGTGTTCAGTGACCGCAGTGCAAGCCGACAAGGCACACGCCGCAAGCGCGCCGGCCGGCTACGCCAAGGGATCAATCCTGGCCGACTGGCTGTCGTCTACCGACCACAAGATCATCGGCCACCTGTACCTGATCACGTCGTTCTTCTTCTTCCTGGCCGGCGGCGCGATGGCGCTGGTCATCCGCAGCCAGTTGTTCGAGCCGAACAACACCCTGGTCACCGACCAGCAGTACAACGAGCTGTTCACCATGCACGGCACGATCATGCTGCTGCTGTTCGCCACCCCGCTGTTCGTCGGGCTCGCGAACGAGATCATGCCGCTGCAGATCGGCGCGCCCGACGTGGCGTTCCCTCGGCTGAACCTGCTCAGCTACTACATGTTCGCGTTCGGCGGCCTGATCCTGCTGCTCAGCTTCTTCACCCCGGGCGGGGCCGCCGCGTTCGGCTGGTACGCCTACGCGCCGCTGACCAGCGCGCTGTATTCGCCCGGGCTCGGCGGGGACATGTGGATCATGGGTCTGACGCTGTCAGGCCTTGGCACGATCCTGTCCGGCGTCAACTTCGTCACCACGATCTTCTGCATGCGCGCACCGGGCATGACGATGTTCCGGATGCCGATCTTCACCTGGAACATCCTGCTCACCTCGATCCTGGTGCTGCTCGCGTTCCCCGTGCTCGCCGCGGCGCTGCTGGTCCTGGAGATCGACCGCAAGTTCGGTGCGCAGGTGTTCGACGCGCAGAATGGCGGCGCGATCTTGTGGCAGCACTTGTTCTGGTTCTTCGGCCATCCCGAGGTCTATATCGTGGCGATCCCGTTCTTCGGTATCGCCACCGAAGTGCTCCCCGTGTTCAGCCGCAAGCCGCTGTTCGGCTACAAGGGCCTGGTCGCGGCCACCATTGCGATCGCCGGCCTGTCGATGACCGTGTGGGCGCACCACATGTTCACCACCGGCGCGGTGCTGCTGCCGTTCTTCTCGTTCATGACGTACCTGATCGCGATCCCGACCGGAGTGAAGTTCTTCAACTGGCTCGGAACGATCTGGCGGGGGCAGATTTCGCTTGAAACGCCGATGCTGTTTTCGCTCGGCTTCATGATCGTGTTCTTGTTCGGCGGGCTGACCGGCGTCATTCTCGCCTCACCGCCGCTGGACTTCGCGGTCAGCGACACTTACTTCGTCGTGGCGCATTTCCACTACGTGCTGTTCGGCACCGTGGTGTTCACGATGTTCAGCGGCTTCTACTTCTGGTGGCCGAAGTGGACCGGCAAGATGCTGGACAACCGGCTGGGCGTCTGGCACTTCTGGTTCGTCTTCATCGGCTTCAACATGACGTTCCTGGTCCAGCACTGGCTCGGCCTGATGGGCCAGCCGCGCCGAATCGCGAACTATGCGTTCCTGCCGCATCTGGCCACGACGCTGAATCAGGTCTCGACGATCGGCGCGATGATACTCGGCGTGTCGAACCTGTTCTTCTTCTACAACATCTACAAGACGTGGAAGTACGGCGAGAAGGTCGAGGTCGACGACCCCTGGGGCTTCAGCAACTCGCTGGAGTGGGCGACCTCGTGCCCGCCGCCGCGGCACAACTTCACCTCGATCCCGAGGATCAGGTCCGAGCGGCCCGCGTTCGACCTGCACCACCCGGAAATCAGAGCCGGGCGGGATCCCGAGGAACGCAAGGCGCTCGGAATCGCCTCCAGTCATTGATGGCACGATTTGATGGGCCTCACGGTCCGCGGACAAGATCAGGAGTAATGGCATGAGGGTCGAGGGCTGGCTGTTCCTTGGCTGTGCGATCTTCTTCGGGATAGCCGACATCTTCTACTGGAACCTGTCGCACGACCCGACCGGCAGCACCGCGCTCGCGCTGTCGATCGCCCTGGCCTTCCTGATCGGCTTCTACCTGCTGTTCACCGGCCGCCGGCTGCCCAAGCGGCCCGAGGACGATGCCCAGGGCGAGATCGAGGAGGGGACCGGCGAGCTCGGGTTCTTCAGCCCGCACAGCTGGTGGCCTCTGTTCGTCGGCCTGGCGGGCGCGCTGGCGGCGGTCGGCGTGGCCGTCGGCTGGTGGCTGTTCCTGATGGGCGCGCTCGCGCTCCTGCTGAGCGTCATCGGCTTCGTCTTCGAGTACTACCGCGGTCATTATGCGCATTGATTGCCCTAGCGGAAAGTGGCACCCTGGAGCGGCGCGGTGCCGTCTGGACTGACGAGCGACGCGAAGCGAGCGAGGAGGGAAGACGGCGCCTAAGGCGCTGCTCCCTGCGGGGGGTCCGGGGGGTCGTCCCCCCGGGCTAGCACTGAAGGGCGGCATGTGGACGTTTACGAGGCGCTTTATACGACTAGGGCCATGCGGCGGGTTAAGCCTGACCCGATTCCGGCCGAGGTCCAGGCGAGGATTGTCGATGCGGCGATCCGGGCGCCTAGCGGCGGTAACACGCAGAACTGGCGCTTTGTCCTCGTGGACGATCCTGAGCTGAAGGCTAAGCTCGGGCCGCTGTACCGGGAGGCGGCCGCGGAGCTGTGGGCTGGGCCTTACGCGGAGCGGCGGGCACGGGCGCAGGCTGCGCCCGATGATCCGGCCAGCGTCGCCATGCTGAGGATGGGCCGGTCGGCTCAGCATCTAGCCGACAACTTCGAGACGGTGCCGCTGTACTTGTTCGCCTTCACCAGGAACGACCGCAGCGGCGGGTCGATCTTTCCGGCCGTGTGGAGCGCTCAGCTGGCCGCCCGGGCCGAAGGCATCGGCAGTTGCCTGACCACGATCCTCGGGACCTTCCGCAACGCGGAGACCTTCGATGTTCTCGGCGTGCCCGCCGACAAGGGCTGGGAGCAGGCGTGCTGCGTCTCGTTCGGCTATCCGACCGGCAAGTGGGGCGTGGCCGAGCGGCGACCGGTCAACGAGGTGACCTACCGCAACACCTGGGGGACCGACCTCGGCATTACCGTCCCTGAGCCGCTGTGGACGCCGTAGAAGGCGGTTGAGACCGGGAGGGTACCAGGACGAGGGTCAGAGCGGCCGCGGCGGCAGTGGCCAGGCTGGCGACGGCGGCGAGGCCCGGCAGCGCGATGCTCCTGACGAGCAACGGGCCGATCAGCGCTCCGCCTAGGGTAGCGGCGGCCTCGCCGGTCAGGAACACGGCGCTGATCCGGCCAAGCGCCCCGTTCGGGATCACGCGCTGAACCGCTGTCTGCGGAACCACCAGCGACATCGAGCCGAACAAGCCGATGGCGACGGCGGCGGGCAGCGCTGAGCGGAGCGACGTGGAATGAAAGAGCGCCAGGTAACCGACGGCCGTCGCGGTGAGGCTGCCGAACAGCAGGTACCTGACGGACATCCGGTCGAGCGTGATCCGGATGACGGGAGCGCCAGCTAGAAAGCCGATGCCGAGGGCCGAGAAAAGCAGCCCGGTCGCCTGGCTCCCGCCCAGCCGCGTCAGCCCGAAGGCGACGACCACGGAGGTCAGGCAGGCATTGGCGGCCAGGAAGATCACGGAGACGGGCAGCAGCGCCCGGGCGGAACGCTCCCGCATCAAGATCGCGAGGCCCTCGCGCAGGTCGCCGAAGAGTCGGCTGGCGCTTGCCTTGCCCGAGGACGGAGCCTGGCTCGTTTCCCGCGCCGTCGCCAGGATCGCACCGGCCGCGACCAGGTAGCTCAGCGCGTCCGCCACGATCAGCACCCGGATTCCGAGTGCCGCGAACAAGATCCCGCCGATCGGGCCGCCGATCAGCCTGACTACCCCGTTGCTGACCGAGTTCAGCGAGTTGGCGCTGGTCAGCAGCGGGCCGGTGCCGACGACAGCCGGAATCCGGGCCCGGAGCGCGGGCACGGCCAGAGCCGTGCCCGCGCTCTCGGCGACGAGCGCGAGATAGAAGATCTGGTACCGGCCGGGTGCCAGCGCGAACAGCATGGCCGCGACAATCACGCCGCGGCCCAGGTTGCTCCAGATCAGGACCAGGCGCCGGTTCCAGCGGTCCGTGAGAACTCCGGCGACCGGACCGAGCAACAGTTGCGGCGCGTACTCGCAAGCGAGCGTGAGCCCGGTGGCGGCCAGGGACTTGGTGACTAAGAAGATGTCCGCCGGCACGGCCAGGACAAGCAGCCAGGAGCCCAGGTAGCTGATGGCTCCGCCGCTCCAGAGGAGCCGGAAGTCACGCACTCTCAGCGCCCGGAACATCCTGCCTCCGATTGGTAGTACTGTCTTGACAGGATAATAAGGCAGTTTGTTATTTTGTGAGAAACTGAGGGGACATGGAAGGACAGGAGATCGGCCGGCAGTTGCGTTCGCTGCGGGCTGCGGCTGGCCGCACTGTCGCGACGGTTGCCGTCGAGGCCGGATTGTCCGTGCCGTATGTCGCGAACCTTGAGAACGGACGGGGTAACCCCACCGTGAGCGCGCTTTCGCGGCTAGCGTCCGCGCTCGGAACCGAGCTCAAGGTTTCGTTTGATCCCCTAGATGGCCGTCCCCCGATCCCGGTCCCAGCGCCAGCCGGCGTTCCGTTGCCACTGATCCGGCTGAGCCGCAGGGCCCGGTTCCGGCATCAGGCCGGCCTGATAGCGACTAGCCTGCGGGCTGAGCCCGATGACATCCCCGCACGGATGCTGCCAGTCCTGGCCCAAGCCGCGCTCGCGCTCGACCGCGACCTGACCGAGGACGACTACTGGCGCCTCGTCGACACCCTCACGATCATCGCCATGACTCAGGAAAACTAAAGGCCCGCAGCCAATGGCTGCGGGCCTCTCGCTTGCGCGCCGTGAGTTAGTGGTGATCGTCGTCCGAGCCGGCCGAGATGGCCGCGTGCTCGGATTCGGCGGGCTCCTCGTGGCCGTTCGGCCCGTGCTCAACGGCACCGTGCCCGTTGGCATGGCCGTTCATCGGGACGCTTTCTGTGACGATCTTGTTGAGCCTGGCCTTGACCCGGCCCAGGCCACCGCGCATGCCCGGAGCTGGGACCGGCTCGTTGCCATCGCCGTCGCCCTGCCCGGCGGGCAGTGCCAGCGGCTCCGGTATGGCGAGCTTGGCCAGTTCCTCTTCGGTGAGCGGCCTGGTCTCCTCGATGAACTCGCCGTCAGGCAACTGCCGGATGATGCCCATCTCGACGCCGTGCTCGAGCAGGTGCAGGTCCTTGCGCTGCAGGCCGAGGCAGACGCGCTTGGTCACGATGTACGCGATGATCGGTACCGCGAAGATGGCTACCCGGGCGATCTCGGTGATCGTGTAGAGCGGCACGTCGAAGTGGTTGGCGAGGATGTCGTTCGCGCCTTCGAGCCACAGCACGCCGTAGAACGAGATCATCGCGATGCCGAGCGCTGTCCTGGTCGGGGCATTGCGCGGCCGCTGGTTCACGTGGTGCTCGCGTTTATCCCCGGTGACCCACTGTTCGATAAAGGGCCATAGAGCCGCCCCTGTCATGACAAGCCCGAGCGGTACCAGGGCAGGGATGAACACGTTGAACGCGAACGTGTGGTTGAACACCACCCACTGCCAGGCGGGCATGATGCGCAGCGAGCCTTCAAGGAAGCCCATGTAGAAGTCAGGCTGGGAGCCGGCCGAGATCGCCAGCGGGTTGTACGGCCCGTAGATCCAGATCGGGTTGATCTGCGCGAACGTGGCCGCGAGCGCGCAGGCGGCGAACGTGAAGAAGAAGAACGCGCCGGTCTTGGCCATGAAGTACGGGAACATGGGCGCGCCGACCACGTTCTCGTTGGTGCGGCCCTTGCCCGGCATCTGGGTGTGCTTCTGGTGGAACATGATGAACAGGTGCGCGCCGATCAGGGCGAGGAAAAGGCCGGGGATCAGCAGCACGTGCAGGATGTACATGCGCGGGATGATGTCGGTACCCGGATACTCCCCGCCGAACAGGAAGAACGACAGGTACGTACCGACGACCGGGATCGACTGGAGCACGCCCTGGGTGATCCGCAGGCCGGCACCGGAGAGCAGGTCGTCCGGCAATGAGTAGCCGAACAGGCCCTCAAGCAGCGCCAGCGTGAACAGCACGATGCCGATCAGCCAGTTGACCTCGCGCGGCTTACGGTAGGCGCCGACGAAGAAGATCCTGATCATGTGGACCATGATCGCCGCGACGAACAGGTCGGCCGCCCAGTGGTGGATCTGCCTCATCAGCAGGCCACCGCGCACGTCGAAGCTGATGTTCAGCGTCGAGGCATACGCCTCGCTCATGTGCACGCCGTGAAGCTTGAGATAAGAGCCGTGGTAAACGACGTCGCCCATGCTCGGCTTGAAGAACAGCGCGAGGAACGTGCCGGTCAGCAGCAGGATGATGAACGAGTAGAGCGCGATCTCGCCGAGCATGAACGTCCAGTGATCAGGAAAGATCTTCCTGAGGAACGTCCTGATGCCCCTGGCGCCGTGGAACCTGTCATCCAGCCAAGTGCCGGTGCCGGATAGCGCCTTGTCGATACTCATTGCGAATTGCCCCGCTCCCAGAAACTCGGGCCCACCGGTTCGGTGAAGTCGCTCTTGGCGACCAGGAAACCCTCGGCATCGACCGTCATCGGCAGCTGCGGCAGCGCGCGGGTGGCCGGGCCGAAGATGACCTGAGCGCCGCGAGTCGCATCAAACGTCGACTGATGACAAGGGCAGAGAATGTGGTGCGTGGTCTGCTCGTACAGCGCCGCCGGACAGCCCACGTGCGTGCAGATCTTGGAGTAGGCGACGATGTTGTCCACGGTCCAGTTCTCGATGGTCTTGCCAGGGACCTGGTGGCTGGCGGTCGCGAACTCGAGCTCATCCGGCGCGAACTTGATGATGATCGCCGCGGCCTTGGCCAGGGCGTTGAAGTCGTCCTCGAAGCCATCGGGCACGACCGTGATCATGCCGCCGGGCGAGCTGAAGTCGCCCGGCCTGATCGGCTTGTTGGCGCCGTAGGTCAGCAACCGCATGCCCTTGCGCCAGACCGTGTGATCCAGCACGGTGCCCGGAAGCGGACCGAGGTCGCGCAGCAGCACGATCGGGGCGACCGCGACCGGCACGGTAGCGGCGATCAGCGTCCGGCGCAGGATCGGCCGCTTGACGAACTGGCTGGCTCCGACGCCATCGGTCCACGTCTCGGCGAACGCCTCGCGATTCTCGGGCTCTGACCGCATCGGATGACGCATCTCGGTCATCTCGACGTGCGGCATGACCCGCCGGACCCAGATCGTGGCGCCGGCGCCCATGAATCCGAACGCCAGCCCCATGGTCAGGCCGAGGGCCAGGTTGGAGTGCAGCACGTTGGTGACCGAGTGCACCTGGAAGATCAGGTACGCGGCAATGAATCCGAAGCCGGTGAGCATCGCCAGGATGAAGCAGGCGGCGACGATGCGTTCGGCCCCCTTGGCGCCGTCCATGTCCTGCGGATCGGCGGGTAGCTCGGGTTCGCGCACCTCCGGCAGGCCGGCGGTCGAACCCGCTGCCGTCTCGGCGAGCAGCATCCTGGACTGGGTCGGCGATGGCGTCCCGATGATCCGCCGCCTCGCGGTGCCCTCGGCGGCCTGCGGTTCGCCGCCTTCGGCACCGAGGTCAGCCATCAGGTTCTCGCCCTGGCTGTGCTCGCCCGGGCTGTGCTCGCCGGTGCCGTGCCCGGCGGTTGAGTCACTCATTGGGAGTCTTCCTGTGCTTCGCAGTGATCCACATAGCGGCGAGCACCATGAAGAGCAGCAGTCCGAGGAAGGCCACGAGCCCTTCGGTCACCGGCCCGACCCGGCCGAGGCTGAACCCACCCGGGTTCGGCTCCTCGCGGGTCTGCGCTATGTAGGCGATGATGTCGCGCTTTTGCTGCGGGGTGATCGTGGTGTTGTTGAACACCGGCATCGCCTCAGGCCCGGTCAGCATAGCTTCAAAGATCTGAGTCGGAGTGGACTTGGTCAGCGGCGGCGCGTACTTGCCGTAGGTCAGGGCACCGCCGGCGCCCTGGAAGTTATGGCATTGCGCGCAGTCGGCGGTAAATAGCTGCTGGCCGAATCCAGGATTGGCGCCGTGCTGGCTGACCTCCGCCTGAGTCGGAACGGGCGGTCCGCCGCCAAGCGAGGAGATGTACGCGACCACGGCCTTGATCTGCGACGGGGTCAGCTGCGGTGGCTTGCGGTCCTGTTCTGGGCCCGTCGCCTTGGCGGGCATCCGGCCAGTGGTGAGCTGGAAGTCCACCGCGGCCGCGCCGACGCCGATCAGGCTCGGCGCCACGCCCGGCGTGCCCTGGGCGAACTGGCCGTGACAAGTCGCGCACTCCTCAAGGAAGATCGCCCGGCCCTGGGAAACCTGAGCCGACGCCGCGATGTTCGGCGCGGTCGCCGAGGCGGAGCCGGCCTCGGTAATTGCGGCGTAACCTGCGCCCGCGAACAGCAATCCGAGCAGCACGACGGCATAGCGGGCTGCTGGACGCCGTCGCCTAGCGGTCATCGGTGTCACGGGGGTACCTATTTTCCGGTCAGCGGTAGCAGGTAAATGGTGGTGAACAGGCCGATCCACACGACATCGACGAAGTGCCAGTAGTACGACACCACGATGGCGCTGACCTGCTGTTCGTGCGTGAATCGTTTCGCCGCATAGGTACGCCCGAGCAAGAACAGGAAGGCGACCAGACCGCCGGACACGTGCAGGCCGTGGAATCCCGTCGTCAGGAAGAACACCGAGCCGTAGCCGCTCGAGGACAGCGTCAGGTGCTGCTTGTAGATCAGGTCGAGGTACTCATAACCCTGGCCGAGTACGAAGTACAGTCCCATCAGGAACGACAGGACGTACCACTCGCGCAGGCCCCAGCGGGACGCGTTCCACATCGGGCCGGTGCGCTTGATCTGGCCGCGCTCGACGGCGAAGACCCCAAGCTGGCACGTCACACTGGACAGGATCAGCACGATTGTGTTGGTCGTCGCCAGGGGATAGTCAAGGTCGGCACCGGGCCAAGGCAGGCCGCGCCCAGTATCCACCGATTTGATGGTGAAGTACATCGCGAACAGGGCGGCGAAGAACATCAGCTCGGAGGACAACCATACGATTGTCCCGACGCTGACCAGATTGGGCCTGCTCGCAGGCGTGCGTGGCACCACGCGCGCGTCTTGTGCTGTCGTCACGGCCCCATTATTACGACACTCGGTAGGCGAACGCGCCGCGACCCCCTAGGTCGGTAGCATCCAGTTATGAAAGTTGTCGTGTATAGCCATGACGCGGACACGCGCGCGCGGGTAAGGCTGGCCATCGGCAAGCGTCCGGCGCCGGACGTTCCCGAGGCTGAGATCATCGAGGTCGCCACCCATCCGGCCCTCATCCGGTTGCTCGACGCCGGTGGTGCCGACGTCATGGTGCTGGACGGAGAGGCCCAGCCTTCCGGTGGCATGGGTGTCTGCCGGCAGGCCAAGGACGAAGTATTCGACTGCCCGCCGGTGCTGCTGATCATCGGCCGGGCCGATGACGGCTGGCTGGCCACCTGGTCGCGTGCCGATGCGGTCGTCAGTCATCCGATCGACCCGGCGGCGCTGGCGCAGGCGCTGGCCGGCCTGATGCGCGAGCGCGCCGCAGAGTCGGCCGCGTCCGCCTGATGGCCTCATCTAGCCCGAGCTGGACCGGCCTGGGGTTATAAGGCCCAGGCCGGCGCAATGCTTTCTCCCCCTAAAAAGGACCCGCTATGGAACCGATGCTCTCTTGGTCAGCACTGATCGGCCAGCTGGTCAAGGGCGAATCGCTGTCGCCCCAGTCGGCCGCGTGGGCGATGAGCGAGATCATGGACGGCGCGGCCACCGCGTCGCAGATCGCCGGCTTCGGCATCGCGATGCGGATGAAGGGCGAGACGCCGGCCGAGGTCGACGGCATGGCATCGGCGATGCTGGCCCACGCGACCCCGCTGTCCATTCCCGGCCGGCTGGTCGACCTCGTCGGCACCGGCGGTGACCGGGCCAAGACGGTCAATATCTCGACGATGGGCACGATCGTCGCCGCCGCGGCCGGGGTGCGGATGGCCAAGCACGGGAACCGGGCCGCGTCGTCGGCCTGCGGCACGGCCGACGTGCTCGAGGCGCTCGGCGTCGTGATCGACCTGCCGCCGGCCGCCACCGAGAAGCTGGCCCAGGAGACCGGGGTGGTGTTCCTGTTCGCGCCGCTGTACCACCCGGCGCTGCGGCACACGGCGGTCCCGCGTCGCGAGCTCGGCGTGCCGACGGTGTTCAACTTCCTCGGGCCGGTCGCCAACCCGGCCCGGCCGCAGGCCCAGGCGATCGGCGTCGCCGACGCCAGGATGGGTCCGGTGCTGGCGGGCGTGCTGGCGGGGCGCGGGTGCTCGGCGCTGGTGTTCCACGGCGACGATGGGCTCGACGAGCTGACGACGACCGCCCCCTCGACGGTCTGGGTGGTGCGGGACGGGCAGGTCGCCGAAACTCGCTTCGACCCGGCGTCGATCGGCATTCCGCGGTGCGGGCCCGATGACCTGATCGGCGGAGATCCGGCCCACAACGCCGGCGTGGTGCGGGCGCTGCTCGCCGGGGAACGCGGGCCGGTCCGCGAGACCGTACTGCTTAATGCGGCGGCGGCACTGGTGGCCGAGGCGGGGACGCCGGAGGCTGCCGGGCTGGACTCCGCGCTGCGGGACGGTTACGAGCGGGCCGAGGCTGTGGTTGATTCCGGGGCGGCCGCCGGGCTGCTTGAGCGATGGATCGCGGCCGGCCGGCGGCTAGCTGAATAGCCACTGCCCGCTCACTGCCACCGTCGGCGCCGCCATGGCCTCGGTCGTGGCGGTGGCCGACATCACTCGAGAACCCGAACAGCGGCTAGTTGTACCTCTGCAATGGGGACCGGTCCCCGACTAGCCAGAGGTGGCCGAATGGGTCGATGAAGCCGCCTTGCCGGTGAACGCCCCATGGTGCTTCGTGATCACGGATCTGGTCGGCGCTGCCGTCGGCGCCAGCGGCTACCGCGCGTTCGATGAAGCCGTCCGGGTCATCGACGAACACCTCGACCCTGACGGTGCGTGAGCCGAGGCTGGCCGGGGTGTCCCAGCCGTTGCCTTCTGGTTCGCCGAGGAAGAACGGGGCGCCGGCAATGGCCAGGCCGACTACTCCGCCCAGGTTCCACAGTTCGGTCGCACCTAGTGAGTCCGGGTCGCGGAACCTGGTCGTGTTGGAGTGGGCGTACTCCAGGCTGGGATCACCACCGGTGTAACTCGACTGACTCGGGAATGTGACCGCGGCGAGGCAGAACTTGAAGTGCGGCGGGCACAGTTTCTTGCCGGTGG
>DATNFM010000359.1:0-7215 GCA_035606435.1 Streptosporangiaceae bacterium
CAGCGCGGCGGCGGCGCCTGAGTCGGCATCGACCCGGAGGCCGATCAGTTCCCGCAGCAGCCCGACCGCATCCGTTGGCGTCAGCAGGTCAAGATCCAGGCGCACCGCCCCGTCCCTGGCCACCAGACCCGCCAGCGAATCCCGGCTGGTGACCAGCACCAGGCAGCCCGGAGAACCGGGTAGCAGCGGCCGGATTTGCTCCGCGTCCCGCGCGTTATCCAGCACTACCAGCATTCGCCGCATTGCCAGCAAGCTGCGGTACCGGGCGGCCCGCTCGGCCTCATCCGCCGGAATGTCCTGGCCGGGCCCGTCGAGCGCGCGCAAGAATCTGGCCAGCGCCTCGGCGGCGAGCATCGGCTGGTCGGGGTCGTAGCCGCGCAGGTTCACATACAGCTGCCCATCGGGGAAACGGTCGGCGACCTGGTGCGCCCAGTGGACTGCCAGCGCGGTCTTGCCGACCCCCGCCGTCCCGCCGATCGCCGAGATCACGACAGCGCCGGCGGCGTTCTCGTCCGCATGATCGAGCAGTTCGGTAAGCGTCTGAAGCTCGTTGGACCGGCCGATGAAACTCCGCACGCTGGCCGGCAGTTCCCGGGGCTTGGCTAGGGCCGAGTTGTCCGCTACCGACCCTGACGCAGATCGCACCGGGGTCCTGCCGCCGCTAGCTGGGCTGGACGGGAATGGGATGCCAAGGGCGGGATCGGCGGTCAGGATCTGGTGGTGCAGTTCCCGCAGTCGCGCGCCGGGTTCGGTCCCGAGTTCCTCGACGAGGATCCGGCGGGCATCGGCATAGGCGGCAAGCGCCTCGGCTTGGCGGCCGTCGCGGTACAAGGACAGGATCAGGCCGCCATGCAGGCGCTCGCGCAGCGGATGCTCGCTGACCAGTTGCCGGAGTTCCGAGATCATCTCGGCATGGCGGCCCAGGTGCTGGTCGGCGTCGATCCGGATCTCCAGCGCTTGCAGCCGCAACTCCGACAGTCGGGTTGCGTCCCGTGCCATCAGCAACTCCGAGTCCACGTCCGCCAGCGGCTCCCCGCGCCACAATGCCAGCGCTTCGCGGGCCTGAACGGCCGCTTGATCCCACGAGCCGGTTCTGGTCGCCGCGCGCGAGGCATCGAGCAACGCCTCGAACCGTGAAACGTCCAGCTCGCCATCGATGACGTTGATCAGGTATCCGGGCGGCTGGGTGATGATCCGGTCCCGGTCAGCGTCGCCGAGCGTCTTCCGCAGTCGCATCACATAGTTCTGCACCGCCACCTGTCCCGACGGCGGCGGCCCGTCGGCCCAGAGCGACTCTGCGAGCTCATCTTGGCGCACGACCCGGCCGGCGTTGAGCAGCAGCATCGCGAGGATCGCCCGCTGCTTTCCCCTGGGTACCGAAACCAGTGCTCCGTTGCGATGGACCGTTAGCGGCCCAAGCAGGCAGAACTCAAACTTTCGCACCATAAGTCCCTATCAGGTACGTGAAATGGTCACGCTGGGTTGATCAAAATGTTAACGACCTGATAGCGGCGCCTATCACGCTTGTCCCTCTGGCAGTCCGGCAGCAGCGCAACATTCCCCGAAAGGAATCAGCGATGAACATAGGATCAGCCATCACGCTGCGCAGCGAACGCACTGGACCTCGTCGGCGCCGATATTGGCTGGCAGCCTTCGCCGCGCCGGCCGCGATCACCACCATGATCACGGTTTTGGGCTCGGCCGCCACGGCCTCGGCTGCGCCGCAGGCGTCGGCCGTCACAGCCTCGGCTGCGCCGCGGTCGTCACCAGTGCCGCTCACGCCGCATGTCAAGATCCGCCTGACGCGTTCGCGAACGTATTGCGCGGCCATTAAGAACGGCAACCATCACGCCGGGGCCGTCGTCTGGCTCTACAAGTGCACGAAATCCAGTAGCGACACCTGGCTGGAGGTCGGCGCGGTATGCGGAACCACGGGCCAGTCTGTCTGCACCGAATTCATCGACCCCAAGAAAACCAGCCTGTGTCTTTCGCTGAATCCTGCCCGCAAGGTCGTGCTCCACGGATGCGGGCAAAACGGCTCTGACCCGCCGAACCTCTCGCTCTGGATCGTCAACACCGGAACCGAAGACGGATGGCGCAACCTCGCCTGGGGCCCGCAAGGAGATATGGCGGTAGCGAAAAATAGGGACAAGAAGCCGCTCATCGGCCTCGACGCCGGTGCTGGATGCAACGGTTGCTGGTTCCACTGGACAGATTCCTGACCGGCCTTCCGAGGTTTCCTGATTCTCCTCCAAGACCGTCGTTTATCGGCCGCGAGCTGGATCAGCCGCGGCCGATGAACGGCATCTTGGTGGCGGTGATCGTGAGGAACTGAACGTTGGCGTCCAGCGGCAGCGAGGCCATGTACAGCACCGCGTCGGCGACATGCTGCGGGTCGAACGTCGGCTCCGCGCGGATCGACCCGTCGGCCTGAGGCACCCCCCGGCTCATAACACTCGTGATCTCGGTCGCCGCGTTCCCGATGTCGATCTGGCCGCAGGCGATGTCGAACGGCCGGCCGTCTAGCGAGATCGACTTGGTGAGCCCGGTGATCGCGTGCTTGGTGGCGGTGTATCCGGCGCTGCGCGGTCGCGGCACGTGAGCCGAGATCGAGCCGTTGTTGATGATCCGCCCGCCGCGCGGGTCCTGCGTCTTCATCAGCTTGATCGCTTCGCGGGCACACAAGAAAGAACCGGTCAGGTTCACGCCGACGATCTGCTGCCATTGCGCGTGATCAATCTCATCGACCGAACCGACGGGGCTGGTCACGCCGGCGTTGTTGACCAGCAGGTCGAGCCGTCCCCAGCGCTGACGCACCGCGTCGAACAGCGCCGTCACCGACTCAGGCAACGACACGTCGGCCTGCACGGCCAGCCCAGCCTCGGCCGCCCAGCCGGCACCGGCCCCAGTGCCGATCCCGGCGGCCACGGTCTCGCGCAACTCGGCCTCGCGCCGCCCCGCCACCGCTACCTGCCACCCGGCCCCGAGCAGCGTCCTGGCGATAACCCGGCCAAGCCCGGAGCTGCCTCCGGTCACCAGCGCCACGCCCGCCACGCCCGCCACGCCCGCTCGGCCCGCCACACCCTCCCGGTCCGTCATGGCCGCCACCCCGTCTCCTCGATATGCATCGCGATGATCGAATCGATGTCCTGGTCTTGGGTGAGTCCGAGCCCCGCTGCCCGTCCGGAGTTGAACCGAGACGGCCAGCTCGCCATCAGCCGCGAGGTCAGCGCATCGGGCACCCAGTCGATCAGCGCGGCGGTCGCCGGGCCGGCCGCCCGCTCCAGCCCCGTGACCAGGTCGGCAACCGTGACGCTCAGGGCCGGCATGTTCACGGCGCTGCGGCCGCCCCAGCTTTCCTCCGAGGAGGTGCCTGCGCACATCAGCGCCGCGATAGCCTTGGCCGGCGAGGCCAGCGCCACTGGCACGTCCGGCTCGACCGGGCAGATCGCCCGCTGCCCGGCGAGGGGCTCGCGGATGATGCCCGACAGGAAGCCGGTCGCGGCCCCGTTGGGCCGGCCAGGCCGCACGCTGACCGTCATCAACCGCATCGCCCGCCCGCGCACGAACCCCTTACGGGTGTAGTCGGCCAGCAACTGCTCGCAGATGACCTTCTGGGCGCCGTAGCTCGACTGTGGATTGGGCAGCGTCGAGTCCTCGATTACCGCCGGCAGCCGATGCTCGGCCGACCCGCCGAAGACCGCGACCGAGCTGGCGAACGCCACCACCGGGTTAGTGCCGAGCGCACGGCAAGACTCAAGCAATGACTCGGTCGCATGCACGTTCGCCCGCATGCCGAGATCGAAGTCGGCCTCGCATTCCGCGCTCACGGCCGCGGCCAGATGAAAGATCAGCTCGGCTCCGTCCAGAACCCCCGGGCCGGTGCCGCCCGGGCCGGCCGCGGCAACCGCCCCGAGATCCCCGCTTACCACGCTCACGCGCTCATCGGCCGCCAGGTCAGCCTGGACCGGCGCCTGGTCGACCAGCGTGAGCCGCCCTATCGACCGAGCCGGCCCGCCGCCGATCGAGACGGTTCCGGCCGCCAGCAGGTCCCTGGCCAGCCGCGACCCGAGGAAGCCGGCGCCGCCGGTGATGACAACCGTGGCCGGACCAGCGGGCCCGCTCACGGTGTCTGCCTAAGCGGTGTTTGCCTAAGCGGTGTCTGCCTAAGCGGTGTTTGGCTAAACAGGGGCCACTGCTCCTGCCGGTAACCCATATCCCAGAACATCCATTCGTACCGGCTCGTCGCGCGGAAGTGGCCGCGCACCCGCTCGCGCTCGGCCGGCGTGATCTCGGCGGCCAGCTTGTCGGTGACCGCGATCACCTCCCCGGCCTCGTCGCCGAACTCCTCGCCTCCGTAGGTGTCGATCCACTGCTGGTAGTGCGGGTTAGGCGAGCCGCGCTCCAGCAGGTGCTTGCCGACCTCGGCGTAGATCCAGTAGCAGGGCAGTACCGCGCCGACACCTTCGGCGTAGGAGCCGTTGAACGTCGCGGCGAGCAGGTAGCTGGTGTAGGCCAGCGTGGTCGGCGCCTCGGCGGTCACAGCGAGCGAAGCCGGGTCGATGCCCAGCTGGGCGAACAGCGTCCGGTGCAACTCCAGCTCAGCCGAGACGATGCCGGCCGCGTGCCGGGCGAACATCTCGGTCGCCGCGGTATCGGGCGCCCGGCTCCCCACCGCCGCCAGTGCCTGCGCGTACTTGCGCAGGTAGAGCGCATCCTGCAGGACATAGAACTCGAAGGCCTCGCGCGGCAGCGTGCCGTCGGCCAGTCCGGCGACGAACGGGTGCGCCAGGATCGCCGCGTAGATGTCTTCGATGTCGCACCACAACTGCCCGGTGAAGCTGTCACTCATGACGCCCATCTTGGCACCAGTGGGTTCGTCCTCCGGTCTTCGGCTCGGGCCGCGATTCGTGTCATGCTGGACGCTCTGCTCGCTCAGCCCAAAGGAGGGAATCTTGACGATCCTGCGCTCCCTCGTCATCGCCGGTGCGGCGACCCTGCCGCTCGCGTCGCTCGCCCTCGCGGCTCCGGCCAGCGCTTCGGTGGCCAAATCGTCTCCCGCCATCACGCTGTTCAGCGGCGATGCCAAATTCACCGCCGCCGGTCACAACTGGGTCCTGTCGATCAACGGCTTCCGTCAGACGGCCTCGATTAGCTTGCTCACCACCAACGAAGATGACGGCTTCACGTTCCTGTCGGTGCCCGCGTCGGCCCTGAAGGTGAACGCTAAGACCGGCCACGCCACCTTCAACACCGCCAACGCGCTGAAGCCGATCGCATCCATCAACCTGACCTTCAGCCCGACCAAGGCCAAGAAGCAGGCCTGCAAGTCCGGCAGCGAGACGGTGTTCAGCGGCCGCATCTCTGGTTCGGTCACGCTGGTAGCCAGCAAGAAGGTGACGTTCAAGTCGTCCCACGTCGCGTTCAGCTCGCCGTTCCTGGACGTCGACAATGGCTGCGTCGCCAAGACCGGCGGCGGGAACGGATGCTTCGGCGGCTTCTGGAGCGTGGGTTCTGCGGTCACCGCGATCGGTGAAACCCCGGGCCTGACCGCTGGGGCGATGACGGTCAGCGTGACCAAGACGGTCGTACCAAAAGCGCCGAAGAACGCGACCGAGAGCAGCGACGTGATCGGCGTCGAGAGCAAGCCTTCGTTCAACAGCAAGAAAAGAACTTTGAGCGTGAAAGCTACCTCAGGGCCGGTCACCGGATCAGCCTTGCTCACCTCCAGCGGCGCGCCGGCCAAGCGGACCTTTACGTGCACCTCGAAGGGCAAGAAGTTCAAGGCCACTGACTCGGAGTTCTTCGGCAAGTACGCCAGCCAGAAGGGCCATCAGTTCGTTGGTCAGTCGGTTCTCCTCGGCAAGGAGACTGTCGCCGCGAAGGGCGACACCATCTTCGACGTGCTCAGTTTCAAGAAGGCCTGAGGATATGTGGTGCGGTGCGCGTCAGCGCACCGCACCACGTAGCTGCCTAGTGCCGGTGCCCTCTGAATCGGGGGGTCGCCGGGCACTCGTTCCTCGGGAACTGCCGCATGAACACCGATGAGAAGGTCTCCGGCCCGGTCGGGTTGGTGTAGTAGACCCCGAGATCGTACGAGCCGTACTGGCTCAGCTTCCCGAAGTCATTCACCGTGAGACCGCGTACGTCGGTGCCCTCGCCCCAGGTACAGCCGGCGAGATGCGTCGTATAGAAGTACGGGTAGAACTGCGCCGGTGTCCCTTCGTCGGTAACCGGCAGCAGCGTGCAGCCGGTCCTGGCGAACAGGTCGCAAGGCTGGTTACCGCCACCGAATTCATCGAATGGCAGCGGCGCGACCAGCGCGTTCTGTGAGTAGTTGACGTCGAAGTGCTTTCCGGTGAGCGGGCTGGAGAACAGGATCGGCGTCGGCCGGTTCCGGCTGCCGTTCGGCCAGTCGTCTAGGTACGGCGGGCCGTCGAAACCGTAGTTCGGCGCGATGCAGCCACCGATCGGATCGAGGGTGGCGTCGCTCGCGTTGAAGCAGCCGAAATCGTCGCTGTCCGGCGGCTGCTGGTTGCCGGCCGCTCCTTCCTGGCCGGTGCACAGGTCAGTTGCCGGATCTGCCTGGCTGCAGTACTGGAAGTGGCCGGTCTCATCGGACCAGGCGATGTTGTAGGGGAACGCCGTCCAGGTGGCCCTGGTCTGGATGCTGGACGTCGAGTACATCGGGTGGAACGTGTACGGGGTGGCCGTGCACTGCGTGGACGGGTCCGGTGCGAAGTTCATCTGGGCGAACCCGTTCGACGCGCTGGCCGTCATGCTTCCCGAGCGATGGGTGGAGTGGTCACGGAGCCCGACGACCAGGCCTTGCGGGCTGTCCTTGATGGTGACCCCGATGTGGTCGCCCTGGTTCATGAGCAGCACATCAGGAGTCGGGGTGAACGTGGCGGCGGTCGAGTCCAGCGGGTTCGGCGGCGCGACCGGCTTGCCGTCCTTGGTGACGAACGCGAAGTTGTCCAGCTCCACGCCGCCGACCTGCGACTGGCAGGCGGTGTTGAGCGCCTGCCCGGTCACCGGGTCGAAGTAGTAGGACCAGACGTTCATCGCCGCGCACCAGTGGGTCGCGTCGCAGGAGATCCAGTCGGGCAGCGGCGCCGAGCCCGGCGGGTAGAACTGCAATTCCAGGTAGGCCGACCCGGCGTGCTGCGAGCTGACCTTGGGATCGACGATGTTGCTGTCGGAGTCAGGCGTGCA
>DATNFM010000360.1:0-11767 GCA_035606435.1 Streptosporangiaceae bacterium
CTGGGCTCTGCGCGAAGCCGGGGAATCCCAGGCCGTGCCGGTCAACATCGATGAGCCTGTCCCATACACCCAGACCGACCTGCCCAGGCTCAGGGCCGGCGGGGTCGGGGCCCAGTTCTGGTCGGTCTACGTTCCGGCCGAACTGGAAGGCGAGGCGGCCGTGGCGGCCACGCTCGAGCAGATCGACCTGGTCCACCGGCTCATCGCCCGGCATCGGTCCGCGCTCGGGCTGGCGCTGACGGCCGACGACGTCCAGCAGATGATGGCGGCCGGCAAGGTCGCTTCGCTGATTGGTGCCGAGGGCGGCCACAGCATCGCCGCCTCGCTCGGCGTGCTCAGGGCCATGTACGCCCTCGGTGTCCGGTATATGACGCTCACCCACAACCGGAACATCCCCTGGGCCGACTCGGCCACGGACGAGCCGGTACTCGGCGGACTCAGCGACTTCGGCCGGACGGTCGTCACTGAGATGCAGCGGATCGGCATGCTCGTGGACCTGTCGCACGTGTCGGCCGACACCATGAACGACGCGCTGGACGTGGCGAGCGCGCCGGTGATCTTCTCGCACTCATCCTCTCGCGCGGTGACCAACCACCCGAGGAACGTGCCGGACGCGGTGCTTGAGCGACTGCCAGCCAACGGGGGAGTCGCGATGGTGACGTTCGTTCCGCAGTTCGTCTCGGCCGCCTGCCGGGAGTGGGATCTCGCGGCCGCCGCCGAAGCCGAGCGGCGCGGTATCGACTACCGCACGGTCTCCGAACGGGCGCAACTCGACGACTGGGCGCAGCAGCACCCGATGCCGACCGCTACTGTCAGTGACGTCGCCGATCACGTCGATCGCGTCAGGGCGGTGGCCGGTCTCGACCACGTCGGGATCGGCGGGGATTTCGACGGGACCTCCCAACTCCCGGTCGGCCTGACCGACGTCTCCTGCTACCCGGCCCTGTTCGCCGAGTTGCTCGACCGGGGCTGGTCGGCGACCGACCTCGGCAAGCTCGCCTGCGGCAACATCCTGCGGGTCCTGCGCGACGCGGCCGATGCCGCCGTCAAGGCCGACGACAGCGAGGTCAGGCCAGCGGTGACTTAGGCCTTGGCTGCTTCTCGCCGTCCAGGAAGATCTCCACTCGCTCGTTGTAGAAGCAGGCGAATCCCGCGATCTTCTGGCTCTCCGGCAGCGGCGTCCGGTAGATCCAGATGACGTCCTTGTGGACCCGGGTACCGGTGTCGACCGACCAGTAGCTCGCCGTTCCCTTGTACGGGCAGTGCGTGCTGGTCTGCGACGGCCGCAGCAGGTCCATCCGAACCGAGGCCAGCGGCAGGTAGTAGCGAGTCGGCAGCCCGGTCTCGAACAAGAGCCTCGGCTGGTCAGACTCGGCCACGGTTACCCCGTCGACGTCCACCCGCACCCGCCGGGAGCTCGCCAGGATGTCGACCCGCTTGTACGGGTCGCGCGGATGAGTGTAGACGGGCTCGTCCTCTTCCAGCCACTCGTCCATCGCGGCCCAGTCCAGCCGGACCGCCTCGCGCAACTCGGGCACCGGCGAGTTCTGGTACCGCCGGGCGGCCCGCTCCGCAGTGCCCGCTCCTGACTTGACGTGGAGGATCTCGGCGTCGCCCAGCCGGGGGTGATGCTCGGATTCGCCGGACGGAATTAGTTCGGCCTTGATATCCGACATCGCAATGTAATAGGTGGGATAATAGGGAATCTCCCACACCAGGAGCGGTTCATACGTATCAGCGACCAGCTCGCCGTTCAGAAAGGCCCTGACCCGCTTAGGCCCGCCTTCAGTATGCCCCGCGGGGGGACCGGCCCCCGCACCCCTGGCTTTATCGAACTGCACCGTTTTGCCCGCTTGTTCGGCCATTTGCCCCCCCGATACATGCGCGACGCTACGCCAACCTGGCTGTAGCGTCATGGTATGCGGCTCGGCGTGCTCGATGTGGGGTCTAATACGGTGCATCTGCTGGTGGTCGACGCGCACCAAGGTGCCCGTCCGCTGCCGGCGTTCTCCCACAAGGAGGAGTTGCATCTCACCGACTACCTCGACGCCGATAACCGGCTGAGCCAGGAGTGCGCGGGAAAGCTGCTCGACTTCGTTCGCGAGGCCCTCGTGGTCGCCGAGGACAAGGGCGTGCAGGAGCTGGTGGCGTTCGCCACCTCCGCCGTCAGGGACGCGGCCAACGGCGATGAGATTCTCGCCATGGTCGAGGCCGAGACCCGGGTGCCGATCTCGGTCCTGCCCGGCACCGAGGAATCGCGGCTGACCTTCCTGGCCGCGCGTCGCTGGTTCGGCTGGTCGGCGGGCCGCCTGCTGCTGCTCGACATCGGCGGTGGCTCGCTGGAAATCGCCTCAGGCCAGGACGAGGATCCGTCGGTGGCGGTCTCGCTGCCGCTTGGCGCTAACCGGCTGACCAGGTACTGGCTCAGCGGCGATCCGCCGGACCGCGATGAGGTCCGCCGCCTGCGCAAGCATGTACGGGCCGAGATCGCGGCCGCGGCCAGCGCGGTCAGGTCGGCCGGGGACCCCGACCACTGCGTCGCGACCTCGAAGACCTTCCGGCAGCTCGCCAGGATCGCTGGAGCGGCGCCGTCCAGCGACGGCATCTACGTCCGGCGGATGCTGAAGCATAGCGACGTGACCGACCTGGCCGAGCGCCTCGCCAAAATGGCGATCAAGGACCGGGCCGGACTGCCAGGGGTGTCTCGGCTGAGGGCGCCGCAGCTCGCGGCCGGCGCGATCGTCGCCGACGCGGCCATGGACCTGTACCAGCTCACCGAGCTCGAAATCTGCCCCTGGGCGCTGCGCGAGGGCGTGATCCTGCGCCGCATGGACAGCCTGGACAGCGGACCAGGCGGCCGGTAGCACGGCGGTCGCGAAGCGCGGAAAAAGCAACGGCCCGGTCCCGCGCGAAGCGCGGGACCGGGCCGTCAACCAGCAACAGCTAGTGAGCCAGGCTGTCTGACGCGTGCCTCGGCTCATCCAGGTCGTCGTCCGCCAGCGTCGCCGTGTCACCGGAGATGGCCTTGTGCCTGGCCCCTTCCCTGGCCCGGTCACCGCCGCCAAGCGGGTCAGCATCCCGGTCGAGCGCCGTCGTCCGCGATGCCTGGCGCGGAGCGGGCTCAGCGAGACCGGCATCGTGAGCAACCGCTGCGGACCCGGCCCGGCGACCCTCCACGGCCGCCGTCACGCCCGACTGGCGATGCGGCGCCCGGTGCGCCCCGGCGTGCTGCGCCTCGGGCTGCCCGGAGGAGGACGGCCGCTCGGCCGCACCCGAGTTGCCCTGGCCGGTCAGCGCCCGGTTGACCTCGTCCTCGAGCGAACCGCGCGCGGCCTCGCCCGCGACCAGGCTGGTCACGACGTCCCTTATCTCGGTGAGGCGCCGCACGGTCTCGGTGTGCCGCGAGATCAGCAGGTTCAGCCGCCGCTCGGCACCATCGTGGATCGCGGTGGCCCGGGCGGTAGCGTCATCGAGGGCTTGCTTGGCCTGGGCGCTGGCGGCCGCGACCGTACTCTCGGCGTGCTTGGTCGCTTCGGCGACCGTCTGCTCGGCGTTCTGCTGGGCCGCGGTGACCAGGCCATCGGCCTCGGCCCTGGCCGAGGAGATCGCCCGGTCGGACTGCTCCTGCGCGGCGGTGAGCATGCGCTCGGCCCGGTCCTGCGCCTCGGCCCGGTACCGGTCGGTCTCGTCCTTGACGTCCGCCCTGAGCTTGTCCGTCTCGGCCTTCGCCACGTCGCGCATCTGGCCGATCTCGGTCTTGCCACGCTCGCGCTCGGCCTTGGCCTCGTCGGCGGCCAGCTTGAGGATCTGGCCGACCCGCTCGCTGACCTCTTCGTGAGCCGGCCTGCCGCCGGCCTCGCGCGCCTCGACTAGCTCGTGCCGAAGCCGCTCGATCTCGCCGAGACTCTGAGTGAGCTTGCTCTCGAGTTCGCGGATCTGACCGTTGCGCCAGGCGATGTACTCGTCGACCTGGCGGCGAGCGTAGCCGCGACGCTCGCTGTCGAACGGGTCCTCCCGGCCATCGGCCACGACATCGTTGTACTCGGTCATCTCTCACCTGTCGCGTCGTAAGGGCAGGCCGTACCGCGAACAGACTCAGCGAAGCCGAGCCACCCGGCAAGCCAGACCTGCATATGGTCAAAGCCGGCATCTGCCGCAACGTTGCACGCAGATGCCGTAGGCAGACGTGTGTGACGACTCTTGTCCGCACGGGCACCCACCGCAACCGAAACAACAAATTATCCTAATTTGCGGACCCTCATCGCGTACTTCGGACCGATGAGGGCAGATGCGGGTTACTGCGGATCGGACGGGCTATTCGCTAACTCGGGCAATCTGAGATGATCGGATGGTGGCGATGGTCCCTGGCGGCGAGCGGCTCGCGGAGCTGACGGACGACCCGCTAGTCGGCTCGGTCCCGTCGGCCCTCATCGGATCGCTCAGGCCCGCCAGCCAGCCGTCGATCCACCCCAGCGCCTGGATCGCCCCCGGCGCCGTGGTCGTCGGCTCGGTCAGGATCGGCGCGGACTCGAGCATCTGGTACAACGCGGTGCTACGCGCCGACGATGACGAGATCTTCATCGGCGAGCAATGCAACATCCAGGACCTGTGCTGCCTGCACGTCGACGCCGGCCAGCCAGCTAGGCTTGAGCGGCGGGTCAGCCTGGGTCACCACGCGACCGTGCACGGCGCCCACGTAGAAGAAGGCGCACTGATCGGCATGGGCGCGGTCGTTCTCGGCGGTGCCAGGGTCGGTGCCGGGTCGCTGATCGCGGCCGGCGCCGTGGTACTGCCAGGCAGAGTCATCCCGCCCGGCGTGCTGTTCGCAGGCGTACCCGGTCGCGTCGTCCGCGATCTGGGCGCCGCCGATCGCGAGCGGATCGAGCACACCTGGCAAGGCTACGTAGACCGGGCCCGCAGGCATCGGGAGGCACAATGGCAACAGGTTTCGCTGGATTAAGCCCAATAACGGCGCAACTGTCCTGGTTAACCGCCAGGTCACCGGGAAGTTGTACATCGCTGGTCGTCTTAGTCACCGCCAAGGATGACAAGAAATGATCCTCATGGGTCATGCGGGACACCGGTGCAGACCCGTACCCTTGCTGCGATCGGGACCGGGAAACGGCCAGCGACGGAGGTGGAGCAATGCGAGAAGACCTTGACGATCGCATCCATGATGCCGTGGCTCTCGATGAGATCAGCCTGTACGGAGATGTCCTGAGCGCGGTCGCCGAGGCCGAACGCCGGCTGACCGACGACGAACTGGATCAGGTACTGGGACTCGACCGCCACCCGGATTGAAGGGGGCCGAGCCCGAGAAGAAGATCAGTCCCCGGCCGCCGCGTACATCACGTCCGTGCCCCAGTGGCTGAAACCTATCGCCTCGTACATCCCGATGGCCGCGGTGTTCGTCTCGTCCACGTACAGCATCACCTGGAACAGCCCGCGCGAGCGCAGGTACTGGAGCCCGGCCAGGGTTAGCGCGCGGCCGAGGCCGCCACCGCGCGCGCCCGGGTCCACGCCCACGACGTAGACCTCTCCGATGGGCTCGTGATGATGGCCGTCGCTGTCGTCGTTCTGGCCGTGGATCTTGGTCCAGTGAAAGCCCGCCAGCTTGCCGTCGCGGGTGGCCAGGAAGAACCCGTCCGGATCGAACCACGGCTCCCGCTCACGCAAATCGAGGTCGGCCCGCGTCCAGGTGCCCTGCTCCGGATGCCCCGCGAACGCCTTCCGGTTCAACTCCGTCCACGCGTCCTCATCCTGCCCGGGGACGAACGTCCGCACGGTCACCCCGTCGGCGAAATGCGGACGCCCGATCCTCGTCTGAAGCGACCGGCGCATCTGCCACAGCGCCCTGACCCGCGAGAAGCCCGCGCTAGCCGCCAGGCGCGCCGCCGCCGGCAGGTCGCCGTGCGCCCACAACCGCAGTGCTTGCCTATCCTGGGGCCCCGCTGCCTCGGTGTTGACGGCCCTGAGCAGTTCGAGCCCGAGGCCGCGCCGGCGGAACGCCGGATGAACTACCAGTTCGCCGCTCGGTCCCTGCACCGGATCAGTCGGGTCGAGGTGAGCGTACCCGGCAAGGTCAAGCCCGCTTTTAAGGAGAAAGCTTCGCGCCCGCGGGTCGCCGCCATATCGGAGGTGCAGCAGCACGTGCTCGGACAGCGGCGAGACGCCATCCTCGTCGGTCGCGGCGCGCACCAGCCGCAGAGTCGAAGCCACGTCCTCCTCGGACAGATGACCAGCTACCAGCAGCGCCGTCTCCGGACTGTCGTCCGGAGACGGCGCTGCCGCTGTTTGCCGACCATGGTCGCCCACTGCGTACTACCCCCGTCCATCGGCGTGCCCGTCGCTCGCCGCGCTGACTCGATTACCGGGCCGGTCACCGGCCTTGGCTCCCGGCTTCCTGACCTGTGATCGGTTCTGGCCCCCGGCTCGGCTTGCCTGCCCATCCTGACTGGCCCGGACGCCGGACTCCGCCCGGCCCCCGGCTTGACCGGCCTGTGCTGCCTGACCAGCGGGCGCAATGCTTTCTCCTGAAAGAAGGTCTTCTGTGCTATCCCGGGGGGACGACCCCCCGGAACCCCCCGCCTGGTGCGGCCCCGCCCGCCTCCCCTGCCCGCTACTAGGCGCCGCACCGCGCCCCTCCGCCTCAGCGGTCGGGGGTGCTGGCCTTCGGCCCTCTGGCTTAGCTGGAACGAACTTGTACCCGACGTTGCGGACCGTGCCGATCAGCGCCTCGTTCTCCGAGCCGAGCTTGGCGCGCAGCCGGCGTACGTGCACGTCGACGGTCCTGGTGCCGCCGAAGTAGTCGTAACCCCATACCTCCTGCAGCAGCTGCGACCTGGTGAACACCCGCTTGGGGTGCTGGGCGAGGAACTTGAGAAGCTCGAATTCCTTGAACGTGAGGTCCAGCATGAAGCCGCGGATCCGGGCCGAGTAGGTGGTCTCGTCGATGACCAGTTCGCCCGATCTGACCTCGGTCGCCGGCTCGATCGGGCTGACCGTCGCGGCCGGGGCGGCGGTCCGGCCCACCGCGAGCCTGATCCTGGTTTCGACCTCGCCCGGGCCTGCCGTGTGCAGCAGTACGTCGTCGACGCCCCATTCGGGCGTGATCGCCGCCCAGGCGCCTTCGCTGATCACCACCAGCAACGGGAGGCCGAGGTCGGCGGTGGTCAGCTGGCCGAGCAGGTCCTTAGCCTTGACTAGGTGATGCCGGGCGTCGACCAGCACCGCGTCGGGCGGGCTGAGGGTGGCGGCTGCGCCGAGCACCGCCTCGGGAGTGGCTGGTGCGACGGTCACGGCGTGATCGAGCAGGCTGAGGGAAGGAAGGATGTCAGCGGCGCTGTCCTGCGAGCCGGTAAGCATAAGCACCTTGCCCACGGCCCGCCTCCTCCGGTCCTAGCAGCGGGGGAAGCGTGAACCCGGTGCCCCGCCGGCTCGTTGTACGGCTCGATGTACAGTGCGGACTCCGGACTGTCGTCCGAGTCCGTACTGCCGGTGTTGCCTACACAGTGCCGAGTTCGGTTCTGGCCGCTATGAGCGAGGATAGCTGACATGGCAATCGTGACCCTGCGCTACTGGGCCGCAGCGAAGGATGCCGCCGGCGTCGCCGACGAGAAAGTCGAGGCGAACACGCTGGCGGACGCGCTCGCACTTGCGGTCGATCAGGCCGGACGACCAGGGAATTCGTTGCGGTTGCGCACCGTCATGGCTAGGTCCTCGTTCCTGATTGACGGCCAGCCGGCCGGCAAGAGGCCGCATGAGTCGATCGCGCTGAGCGATGACGCGGTGATCGAGGTCCTGCCGCCGTTTGCGGGCGGCTGACCGATCATGAGTCGTTTGGTAGTGAATGCGGGCCGGGTGAACCGAACCGGCCTATCTATCGTGTTAGCGGGTGTGGTGGTTCGCGACGGAACTGGCGGCTCGAAAAACGAGCAGGCCAGACAAGTTACCGATGAGGAACTGGTGCGCGCGCTCTATACCGAGCACGCGGGCCCTTTGCTCCGTTACGCCCTGCACCTAACGAGCGGGGATCGGCAGCGTGCCGAAGACATCGTGCAAGAGACGTTGCTGCGGGCGTGGTTGCACCCCGAGGCGATCGTCGATCGTCCGGCCCGGCCGTGGCTGTTCGCCGTAGCGAGGAACCTCGCCGTCGACGCTCACCGGGCACGTCAGGCCAGGCCCCGCGAGGTGGGCGAAGCCGCGCTAGCGCTGACCGCCGTGCCTGACACCGCCGACCGGGCGCTAGAAGCCTGGGCCGTAGCTGACGCGCTGAAGTCGCTGCGCCTCGAGCACCGGGCCGTCCTGCTGGAGACCTACTATCGCGGCCGGTCAGTGGCCGAAGCCGCATCCGTGCTCGGCGTACCCGCCGGCACAGTCAAATCTCGTACCTTCTACGCGCTTAGGGCGCTGAAGTTGGCACTTGAAGAACGGGGGCTCGCACCATGAGCGACCCGGCTTGCCGTAGATTTCGTGAACTGCTCGGCGTATACGTCGTCGGCGCGATCGAACCGAGCGAGCGCAGCCTGCTAGATGACCACCTGAACCAGTGCTACGGCTGCCGCGAGGAACTCGCCGGACTTGCCGTGCTTCCAGCACTGCTTCACCGAATCCCCCTATCCGAAGCCGAACAGTTCATTGAGCCCACCCCAGACGCGGTCGACCCGGACAATCCGGCTCCGCGCGTGTTGTCCCGCCTGCTGGTCGAGGTTCGGGCCAGGCAGCGCAGCCGACGGCTGCGGACCGTGCTCGCCGCGGCGGCCGCCGTGGTCATCGCGGCCAGCGGCAGCGTCGCGGTGTCATCCGTGCTTGACCACCGGGCGCACCCCGCCATGGCGGTTGACCGGGTGTTTGCCAAGAGCGGCCAGTTCTCCGGCGAGGTCAAGTACGTCGGGGTGGGGTCGGGCACCAAGATCTGGGTCAAGGTCCACGGTGTCCCGGAGAAGACGTTCTGCATGTTCTACGTCACCACCTCCGATGGGCGCACTGAGCTCGTCGGCGGCTGGCTGGTCGGCCAGGAGGGCGGCACGTTGTGGTACCCGAGCAAGGCGAAGATCGCCGAGAAGAGCGTGACCGGATTCATGGTCACCTCGCGGGGCAAGGTGCTGCTCAGGTTCCCGGCTATCTGAGGCCAGTCAGCTAGAAATTAGCCAGCTAGAGAACTAAAGGCGACGCCGCTCAGGCCGCCCTCCACCGGCCTGAGCGGCGCCGATTGGCGGCCTACGGAAGGCCGATCTTCGACCTGCCTTCCGTAGGCCGTGGTGTTTTCCCGGGGTACGAACCCCGGACCCCACGATTGGCGGCTGGCGTCGACGGCACCGGCGCGCGCCGTGAGCGACGGCGCCCCGCCCCCGACCGCCAACACCTTCGGGCGGCCGATTCGACCCGGAGCTGGGAGTCGGGAATGTGGGGCGTTGGGATGCTGTTCTCCCGCCGTGACTTCTGGTGTGCTCGCGGCACTTGGTGCGCTGGTACTGGCTGCTGCCGTCGGGCTGTGGTGGCGAGCGCGTAACGGGAGGATCGTGGCTGAGGCGAGTGTTCCGGTCGGCTCGGCCGGATCGCCGGCGGAGTCGGCGCAGGAACTGACCGCTGGTGATCTCGGGGTCGAGCTCGGCGGCCGCGCGACCCTGGTTCAGTTCTCCTCCGCCTTCTGCGCCCCGTGCCGTGCCACCAGGCAGATCCTTGGCGAGGTCGCCAAGATGGTCGAGGGCGTGAGGCACATCGAGATCGACGCCGAGTCCAGGCTGGATCTGGTCCGGCGACTTGACGTGCGGCGCACTCCGACCACGTTTGTGCTCGGACCGGACGGGCACGTTACCCACCGCGCGAGCGGCCAGCCGAGAAAGGCCGACGTTATCTCGGCGCTGGGCGCGATGATAGAGTTTCCTACGTAGATGATAGGAAATGCGGTGCCTGGGTCACTAGCGGCCGGCCTGACGAGGCGCCGCGTTGTGGATTACTGTCGCGTTACAGCGGCGCTCTGACCGCGAGGCCATCCCCAACCCAACCCCCCGCAGGCCGGGCTACGTCGCCAACGAAGTCCTGGCCGGATCCACGGGAAGGAGCCTCATGGAGATTGATCCCAGAGGACCCAGATTCGGCGCGCTGATCACCACCGCGGTTCTCATCGTCGTGCTGATCACCAGCAGTGCCTGGCTGCTCGCCGCGCAGGCGGTGGTATTCGCGATCGGCGCTTTCCTCGGCCTGAAGTACGCGCCTTACGGCTTGATCTACCGCTACCTGGTCCGGCCAAGGCTCGGGCCACCTAAAGAACTCGAAGCGCAGGCCCCGCCGCGATTCGCGCAGGGCGTCGGCTTGGTGTTCGCGGCGGCCGGCGTGATCGGCTACGCGAGTGGCGCCACGGGACTAGGCGTCGTGGCGACAGCAATGGCGCTGATCGCCGCGTTCTTGAACGGAGCCTTTGGCATCTGCCTGGGCTGCGAGATGTACCTGCTCATCCGACGAATCATGCCCGGCAAGGAAGGTCTAGACGCCGGCCAAAGCTGACAAGGAGAACAAGCATGAGCCGTTCTGACGTACTCGTAGATGCCGATTGGGTGCAGGCTCACCTTGGTGACGCCGGGATCGTTCTCGTCGAGGTCGACGAGGACACCAGCGCCTACGACAAGGGCCACATCAAGGGCGCGGTGAAGGTCGACTGGAAGAAGGACCTGCAGGACCCGGTCCGCCGCGACTTCGTCGACCGGGCCGGATTCGAGGCGCTGCTGTCCGAGCGCGGCATCTCCAACGACGACACGGTCATCCTGTACGGCGGCAACAACAACTGGTTCGCCGCCTACGCCTACTGGTATTTCAAGCTGTACGGGCACCACAACGTCAAGCTGCTCGACGGCGGCCGCAAGAAGTGGGAGCTCGACTCCCGCGAAATGGTGACCGAGGTTCCTTCGCGCGCGGCGACGACGTACAGCGCGCAGGAGCAGGACAAGTCCATTCGCGCGTTCCGCGACGACGCGGTCGCCGCGATCGGCAACATCAACCTGGTCGACGTCCGCTCGCCCGACGAGTTCGCCGGGCGCCTGCTGGCGCCGGCCCACCTGCCGCAGGAGCAGGCCCAGCGCGGCGGGCACATTCCGACCGCCAAGAACGTCCCGTGGTCAAAGGCGGCGGAGGACGATGGCACGTTCAAGTCGGACGATGACCTGCGCACGCTGTACGGCGACGAGGCCGGTCTGGACTTCGGCAAGGACACGATCGCGTACTGCCGCATCGGCGAGCGATCCGCCCACACCTGGTTCGTGCTGCACGAGCTGCTCGGCCAGGCCAACGTGAAGAACTACGACGGCTCGTGGACCGAGTACGGTTCGCTGGTCGGCGTACCGATCGAGCTCGGAGATGGCAAGTGAGCGAGTCTGCACAGGCGTCGGCAGCGGGCTGCGGGGCCCCGGCCGGAGGCATCAAGGTTAGCGACGGCGCGGGCACCCAGGCGATCGTCCAGGGGCACGTGACCAGCTCGGGTACTCCGGTGCCCAGCGGCTACGCCCGCCTGCACAACTCCGACGGCGAGTTCGTCGCCGAAGTCCCGCTGGGCGAGGACGGCGGGTTCACCTTCTACGCCGCGCCGGGTGACTGGCAGCTCCGCGTCCTGGCCCCGGGCGGGATCAGGGTCGAGCAGACGGTCTCCGCCCAGACCGGCAAGATCACCGAACTGGAACTGGCCGTCTGAAGCCGACGCGCTGACGGCGGTTACCCGCTGGCCGGTAAGCCGGAGGGTAACCGCCGTTTAGTGTTTCGTTTTCCGTAAGTCGCG
>DATNFM010000361.1:0-13275 GCA_035606435.1 Streptosporangiaceae bacterium
CCGGCGAGTGCGAGGACGCTCCCGTAGGACTTGCGCAAGGACTCCACGCGAACGGCCGGCTGCCCCGCGGCAACTGGTGCGGAAGTCGGCTGCGCCTGCTCGGAAGCCTCCCCCGGACTAATGGTCATTCGGCGCATTGTGCCATGTCAGGCACCATCTAGCAATGAACCATGTGAGATGCTAGTGAACGCGCCTGAGCGGATTCCCTCCGGCCTGTCCACATCGTGAGTAAAGATCTTTTTAGGCAGAAAGCTTTGCGGGGGCTTGGATGTTGTCGTCGGCAGGTTGATGCGGCAGGAGGACCGACATGGCACTGGTGATCGGGCTGGTCGCGGCCCTGGTCGTGCTGTCGGCTGGAGCGATCGTCATGTGGAAACAGCTGGCGGCCACCAACGTGCGGCGGATCGAGCCGCCAGCGGGTGAGCTCAAGGACCTTTTCTGGGGCGATGTCATGAGCCGGCACGTGATCACGAGCGGTTCCATGGCCAGGCTCGAGATCTTCGACTGGGGTATCCGCCTGCGCGGGGTAGTCATCAGCCGCTGGATCGTGCCGACCTGGGAAGCCCGCTACGACGAACTCGCGACCGCCGGGCTCGCGACGTTGCCGCACAGCCGGATCGCGATCTGGCTGAGGATCAAGGACGAGGCCCCGGTGCTGGTCGAAGGGGGACGACCTCCTGGAACCCCCGCTGGGATTGGCTTCCTCTGTGACCGCTACACCCAGGTCCTGCCGGTGCTCGAAAAGCACGGTGTGCAGGTCGACCGCGCTGTCACCAAGGTCCGCAAGGTTGAGGAACTGTACCAGTAGGCTGGCCTGGCCTGGGGAGGAAGCGCGATGGCGGCGGTTGACTATGACCTGGTGATCGTCGGCGCCGGCAGCGGAAACATGCTGGTGTCCGACGGACTCGGCGACTGGCGCGTCGCCATCGTCGAAGGCGACCGGTTCGGCGGCACCTGCCTGAACCGCGGCTGCATTCCCTCGAAGATGTTCGTGTACACCGCCGACGTGGCCGCTGCGGTGCAGCACGCCGATCGGTACGGGATCAAGGCGAAGTTCTCCGGGGCCGACTGGCCGGCCATCAGGGACCGGGTCTTCGGCCGCATCGATCCGCTGCACGACGGTGCGGTCAAGTACCGCCGTGAGAATGGCATCGACGTCTACACCAGCAGCGGGGCGTTCACCGGACCCTCGGAGGTTTCAGGGGGACGTCCCCCTTCGGCCAGCACCGCCGTGCTGGCCGTCGGCGACGACGAAATCCGGTCGACGAGGTTCGTCCTGGCGGCCGGCTCGCGGCCGCTGATCCCAGACCTGCCTGGCCTAGCCGACGTGCCGTATTACACCTCCGACACGATCATGCGGCTGAAGTCGCTGCCCAAGTCGATGATCGTTCTCGGCGGCGGGTACATCGGCGCGGAGATGAGCCATATCTTCGGCTCGCTCGGCACCAAGATCACCATCGTGAACCGCAGCCAGCAACTGCTGGCCCTTCATGACCTGGACATAGCCCGTCGATTCACCGAGGTCTATCAGCGCCGGTTCGATCTCCGGCTGGGCACGACCGTGAGGCGGGTCTCGGTCACCAGGCACGGGATCAAGGCCGAACTGGCAACGCCGGCCGGCACCGCGTCCGTCGACGCCGAGGTCCTGCTGGTGGCAACCGGCCGGGTACCGAACAGTGACAGCCTCAACGTGGCGGCCGCCGGGATCGCCGTCGACGAGCACGGGCACGTCAAGACCGATCAGTCCTACGCGACCAACGTGCCCGGCATCTGGGCCTTCGGCGACCTGGCCAACCATTTCCAGCTCAAGCACATGGCCAATGCCGAGGCCAGGCTGGTCCGCCACAACCTGCTGCACCCGGAGGCACCCCGGCTGACCCCGTTCACGGTGGTGCCGTCAGCAGTCTTCGCCGACCCGCAGGTCGCCTCGGTCGGCTCGACCGAGCAGGCGCTGAAGGCCAGCGGCCGGCCGTTCGTCTGCGCGATCCGGCCGTACAGCGACACCGCCTACGGCTGGGCGATGGAGGACACCACCGGCTTCGCCAAGGTGCTCGCCGACCCCGCCACCAGGCAGATTCTCGGCGCCCACATCATGGGCCCGCAGGCCTCGACCCTCATCCAGCCCTTGATCCAGGCGATGTGCCTGGGCAACACCGTCGAGCAGGTCGCCTCGCACGTCCTCTATATCCACCCGGCCCTGACCGAGGTGGTCGAGCAGGCGCTCCTCGAGGTCTCCCGCTCGGATCAGAGTTAGACCCTGATCTGGCCGTCGGAGGTGCCGAAATGGATGACGGTGCTGGCGGCCACGGCCACGCTGCGGCCCGGGTCGACATCGCGCACGTTGCCGCCGGCAATGGTCGCGGTCCAGCGATGCTGGCTGAGGTTGCGCAGGCCCCAGCGGCTCGGATCGGACGGATGCTGGGTCATCTCGGCGACGGGAATGGTGAAGTCGAACGCGGCCGCCTCGTCGAGATGGTGGCGGTAGAGCTTCGAGTCGTGGTTGAGCATGACCACGGACTTGCCGATCCTGATCCTGGGCGGCAACTGGAGGGGCTTGTGGCAGTGCCAGCACGGGGCCGCTATCCCGCCGGCGGATTGCAGTGCCTCGCTGTCGTAGAAGTTCTCCGCGCCGCAACCGCAGTACAGAATGGCGTCGCGGAGCCTGCCCATGGTGCCCCGCCAGGTCGACTCCCTGACCCGGTCCCCCGGCTGGCTGATCCCGCTGGTGAATGACCGGGTGAATTGAGCCTGGAGGAATTTCGGGTAGATCGGCCAGTAAGCCAGCGCATTGTCGTGGTAGCCGGGTAGCGGCCGGTTCGATTGATCGGCCGGATCGAAGATGAATACCGGCTCATGCCCGTATAGCCTGGTCATCGCCCGCAGGTCGAAGCAATGAATTTCGGCTTCCTTGCGCCCGTCCAGCGGATGATGGTTCATCAGCATCAAGAACAGCAGCACGGCCAGCGAGAACAGGTCGGTCTGCGTAGACGGCAGCTTGTCGCCGCGCACCACCTCGGGCGCCATGAATCGGGGCGTGCCGATAACGCCGCCAGGCTCGCTGTCAATTCCCACGTTGTCGTTGTCGCAGATCCTGATATCGCCGGTCTGCGGATCGAAGAACACATTTCCCTGCGAGATATCCCGGTAGCACAAGCCCCGGGCATGGAGCTGGAGAAAAGCGTCGGCCAGATGGACGCCGGCCGTCGACAGGCTGGTGAACGTCGGGGTAACTCGCCGCACCAGCAGATCGGTGATCCCGCGATAGGCAGGCTCGCGCAGCGCCATCAGATAGCCGAAGCCAGGCTTTCCGTCGGCGGTCACCAACTCGCTGGGCCACAAGAACCGGATATCGGGCGCGCCAGAGGAAATCAGCGCCTGCAGGGCCGACCGCTGCTCGGCGGTGGCGGTATGCGGGTAGTACCACTTCAGCGCCAGGTCGATGCCGGAAAGCTGGCAGCGATAGACCTCGCCTTGCCCGCCCGCGCCCAGCAGGTCATCCACCTGGCAGGTCTCCCCCGACGAGACGGTGCGAACTCTATCTCCCGGTGCCAGCAATCCCGCCATAATGTTCCCCACCCCATTGGCTATCGCTTGGAAGGGTCAGTGACCTGGGCAGCTCGGACGGACGGCAGATCATCCCCAGCGAGATGTCATCGCCGCTGCCCCGGCGGGTCATCTCTTCTAGCCAGCCAGGAAGCATCTCGTTGACGGCGTCCAGCCCCTCGTTCACCACGATCCGCAGGACGTCCGAGCCGAACTGGAAGAAGCCCGGCTCGTCGGCGAAGGAGTTGGCGAAGCCGTCTGAGGAAACCAGGATCATCGGGCTCGTGGTGCCGTAGATCGCCACCCGGAAGAGCCGCCAGGCGTCATCTGAGCACAGCGACGTGGTCTCGTTGGCGATCAGCCGCTCATCGCCCCGAAGCGGCCGGCCGACCCTGGCATCGGCCGAGACGGTGACCACGTCGCCGTCTCCGATCTGCCAGAACGCCAGGAACGACTCCAACGCCACCACGGTGATAAGCGTCGATCCGTAGGCGAGGTAAGGATCACGCCGGACCAGGTCGGCGGCACTGGCACCGTCCCGCTCGGTCAGCTGCTCCAGCTCGGCCTCGGTAAACGGCGACTCGTCGAAGTGCTGGCTGACGCGGCGTCTCCACTCGAAGACGATCCGGTGCGGAATCTCCTGCTCGAGCCGGTCTTTCACCAGCGACAGCTCGGCCAGCGACGGAGCGGCTGCCAGCAACTCCGCTCCGTAGTCGAGCGACACGGCGACCGCGATCTGGGATCCGAGCGCGCTGCGGAAGCTCTTAGCACTGCCATGCCCGTCGGCGACCGCCAGCACCATCTGGCTGCCCCAGCCGTTCGTCGGAAACCAGCCGATCGCGTCCTGGTTTTCCAGGCCGCTCCTGACGTGAGAGGCACCGCGAACCGAGCACCCGATAATCCGCCACGGATTGGAAGGCTCACCCGGCGCGGGGTCAGGTATGGCTACCTCGGTGGTTCGCTCCCTGAGCCGGCGACTCCACGGCCAGTTCGGCATTCGGGCTACCAGACATCACTGGCAGCGGTACCCGCGGCCGCGGCTGGTGCTGGCGGAATGGCAACCGTGACATTGGCACCGGCACCCGCGTACACGGTCGGGCTGTGGCTGGCCGGAGAGGATACGGCCTTGAGCACGGCGGTCGAGGCCCAGCGGATAAAGCTGACCAGCGCCGGAGCATTGTTCGCCTGCAATGGCTTCAGCTCCGACATGCCGATAAACCTGGAGAGCACGTCAAGGTCGGCATCGCGGCCGACGGCGATCGCCAGCCGGACCGACCTCTTTCCCCAGGGCTGATCCATCAGCGCCTTCAAGCCGATCGAGAAATCATCGGTGGGCTGGCCATCGCTGACCAGCACGAGAACCGGCGGCAGCGCCCGATCGCTCATCGGCGGAATTTTCAGCTGGTCGGCCACCATCGAAAGGGCCTTGCCCATGTCGGTGACTCCGTCGGCCGCAACGTCCGTCCAGGAGAACCCGTCAACCGGAGTCGGCGTGCCCACATGCCAGCGGGCTCCTGTGGAGAACGTCACCGCGCGCATCAGGACCTGAGCATTAGGGTTCTCATCGGCCGTGTCCTTCATCGCGGGCAGCGCCTCGCGGATCGCGAAGTTAAGCTGCCGTATCTTGTCGCCGTCCATCGATCCCGAGCAATCGAGGATCCAGATGAAATGGAGCGGGCGGCTGGCGATTGGACCACCTGGGAGCATGTTCATAGTCAGAACATGTTAACGGCGCCTACCATAAGCCACAAGACGCTTTTAGGCTTCGAAATACCGGGCATTTTCTAGCGCTAGTTTTAGCTCACCTATGTCATACATTGTCACTGGTTCTGGTATTTCAATCGGCTCGAACTTCTCGAAGGTAACTTTTTCCGAGGACTCATCCGCGCTCCGGCTCGTGACGCCGATGACCTTGATCTCGTCGGTGGCGAGCAGGGCCCGAAGAATCGCGGCCGGGCCGGCGTTCTCATCGGTGCGTTCGGCCGTCAGCACGGTCAGGCTGTCGGTGCAGAAAACGATGTCACCTAGCTTGGTGATCTCGGCGACTGCCGCCGGGATCACCTCATCGGGCGGCCCGGCCGGCAGCTCCTGGGCCAGCTGCTCGACCTGGACGGCGAGTACCCGCTTGCCCTCCAGCGCGTCCGGGACCTGATTGCCCGCGACGATCCTCATCGCCAGGCCGGCAACCACGGTCCGCTGGTCCGCGTCGGGCCCGTAGACCAGCACCGGATTCCTTGCGAAGTACTGCGACAGCATCTGGACGAGGCCGTCGACCTCGCGGCGAAGGCCGATCACCGGATCGAGCTCCCCGTTTCTGGCGGCCTCGGTGAGGTCGAGGCTATGGTCACGGACCGCCTGAGCGGCCTCGACGGCCAGGCTCGGGCTCCGGGCGCCGACCGCCCGCCGCGCGATGACCAATTCGGCGCCGCAGTCGATCAGTACCTGGGCCGCGACCCCCGTTCCCTCCCTGATCAGCCCGAGCAGGATGTCGCCGGTATCGACCTCGTCATGGCCGGACAGCTGAGCTTCCTGTACCGCGAGCTGCAGGACGGTTTCCGCACGCGGAGTAAGCGGGATCGGGCCGGACGGCGTCTGCACGCCCGGCTTGATGGCATCCTGCACCCGTTGCCGGACATCGTCGACGCCGATGTCGAGCGCTTCCAGCGTCCGAGCCGCGGGACCACCGCGATCGCCCAGAAGGCCCAGCAGAAGGTGCTCGGTTCCGACGTAGAAGTTCTTGAGATTCCTCGCTTCACCCTGAGCCGCGACCACGACCCGGCGAGCGCTTTCGGTAAATCGATCGGTCACGTCTTACAACTCCCCCGCCCAGGCGTCAGCGACGTCCGCCAGCACCTGAACCTTGCACAGGTCGACGTGTTCGTCGACGTTCATATGGTCGGCCGATCGCTCGATGTCGGCCAGCAGCTTGGCGGCGCGGTCACGATCGGTGCGCATCAGCGTCCGCGCGATCGCGACCAGGGCCTGCGCCCGCCTCTGTTCGCTGGCAACCGACCAGGCCAGGCGCAGTGCTTCATCCGGGTCCGACTCCGCGACCGTCTGCGCGACATCAACGAGAAAAGCCGACTCGCCGATCGGCGCTCGCGGATTGGCGAACGGCTCGGCCAGCCGTACGGCCTGAACGGGGTCGGTGGCCACGAGCATCTTGGCGAGCTCGCCGGTCACGTAGCAGCCTTTCCCAAGGCTCCCCAGGGCCGCACCCCTTCGCGGGTCCGACACCATCAGTGCGATGGCAAGGCTTCCCAAGGCGCGGGATCGGTCGGGTTCGGCCTTGATCTCCCGGGCGAGCCGCTCGGCCTCGGCGAACAGCCCGGCCGCACGGTCCGCGTCAAGGAGATGCCTGGCTCTGGCCGCGCTGGCGAGCGCCGCTATCTTGGCCGGCCCGCCGGGGACCCCGCGCGCGAGCCGCTCGGCCGCATCCGCCAGCCGCCCGGCCCGGCCAGTCTCAGTCGCAGGTGCCCCCGTCACGGCTGCCTCCGACGCGACGGCACTCAGCGCCTCGGCCCGCCAGTAGTCACCGGCCAGCGATCCCGCCAGCCGTTCGGCCCGGTCCAGGTCGGCCTGGGCCAGCGCGGCCGCGACCGCGATCAGCTCGCAGGCCTGCAGCGCGGGCTGCCGGATCGACCGGGCCAGCCGCAGCGCCCGATCGGGATCGGTCGACCTGAGGCCTTCGACCAGGTGGCTAAGCACGCTGTCCGTCAGCAGATCATGGCCGATCGACCGGGCCAGAGCTTCCGCCCGGTCCGGCTCGGTGCCGGCGATCGTGATCGCGATCGCGTGCAGGGTCAGGGTCCGGTCGTGCCAGCTCGGAATCGAGCCCGCGAGCGATTCGGCCGACTTCAGCAGCCCGGTGGCTTCGTCCCGGTCGCGGTAGCCGACCACGGTCGCCAGGCTGGCCAGCGCCAAGGCCTTCGAGCGCGGTTCCCCAATCGCCTGAGCGATCGCCGACGCCTTGCCGGCCAGGCGTGCGACCTGCGCGGCCGAGTCGTCAGGCTCGCCGGGCCAGCCCGCCCGCGCACCGAGCCTGGCCGGGCCGCTGGTACGGAACCTGAGCCCGGTGACGTCCAGGGCCCGCGCCCAGGCCCGCACCGCCCACCGGGCCACATCCGCGTCCAGACCCTGGTGCTCGCGCAGCAGTTGCACGAAACGGTCTCCGGCGATCCCGGGAACCGCCTGCCGGCCGGCGGCCCGCAGCTCGGTCGGTATGCCCTCTTTGACCGCCGCGACGAGAGCGGCGTTCTCCAGGCGGTGCTTCTTGGACAAGTCGGCCAGGAAGTTCTCCAGGCGACGCGCGTTCGCGCTTACGTCAATCCCGTACTTGGCAATGATGTCGCGCACCAGGCCAATGACCGCGTCATCCACGACCTGACCGGGACATGAGCAAATAGCCGGACACGCCCCTCCCTCCCCGCCATTAAAGATATAGGACTCGTATTCTGTCCGGCAGGGCTGAACGAATGCCTGGCCAAGTTGCGAAAAGATGGTGCCGTGAGCGGCACAACCCCGCAGCTCATGCGGGCTCTGAACCAGCGCACGGTCTACGACGGCCTGCAGCGCCTTGGCAGTGCGTCGCGCGCCGAACTGGCCCGCCGGACCGGCCTGTCGAAGCCGACGATCTCACTGGCCGTCGCCGACCTCGAGCGCGCGGGAATGGTCAGGCCCGCTGGCCAGAAGGCACCGGACGGGGCCGGCCGGGCCAGCCTGCTCTACGAACCCGACCCGACGGCCGGCTACGTGCTCGGGCTGGACATCGGCCGGCGCTGGATCAGGACGGCCATCGCCGACCTCAGCGGCCGGCTGCTCGGCCGGGCTGACCTGCCGCAGAACGCCGATACCAGCACCGAATTGCTCGAACTGACGAGGCAGGCCAGCACCAGAGCCCGGGAGTCGGCCGGGATCTCGGCCGAGCAGATCGCGGCGGCGTTTCTCGGCGGCCCCGGCGTGCCCGACCGGCCGTCCCGCCGGCATCGCTACGCCCCTAACGTGCCCGGCTGGAGCGAGCCCGGCGTGCTTGATCAGCTCGAGGAGGCGCTCGACTGCCCGCTGGACAGCGACAACGACGTAGCCTGCGCGACGATTGCCGAGGCCGCCCAAGGTGCCGCGATAGGCGTGAGCAACTTCGTGTACCTGTGGATCGGCAGCGGCATCGGCCTTGGCATCTGGATCGACGGCCGGCTGTACCGAGGGCAGGGTTCGGCCGGCGAGGTCGGTTTCATGCCGCTCGCGGCGTCCACCGGGACCGACAATTCCCAGCTCAGCGCCATCGAGCTGACGGAGGGCCTGGTCGAGCGCGCGATCAGCGCCGACGGGATACTCAGGGCGGCGCAGGCGGTCGGCCTGAGCGGGAGCGGGGCCCGCACCGCCAAGGATGTCTTCGCCCTGGCCCAGGCAGGTGATCGGCTAGCGCTCGATGTCGTGCAGCTTGAGGGGAAACGCATTGCGCACGTGGTCGCCGCGATCGTCGCAGTCTTGGATCCTGGGCTCCTGGTCCTCGGCGGCGCGATCGGCCGTAGCGCCGATCAGCTCACCGGTCCGCTGGGTTCCGAACTCGCCCGGCTCACTCCCCTGAGGCCACGGATCGTCGGCGCGCGACTCGGCGACGACGCCGTCCTGGTCGGCGCGGTCGCGGCGGCGCTCGACGCCGCCCGTCAGCGGGTGTTCGCCGACCGCATGGGCGCCCGGCTGGATCAGCTGGCCAGCGAGTAGCTGAGCTCGCTGGCCGCCGACAGTGCAGCGGACAACTCAATGATCGCGCCGGTGCCGCCGTGCCCCTGCGTCGACAGCGATCCGCAGGCGGCCGCCAGTCCCGCCGATTCACGCAGGCTGTATCCCCGCAGCTTGCCCACCAGGAAGCCGGCGTCGAAGTTGTCGCCCGCGCCGGTCGAGTCGACGGGAGCCTCCGGCAGCGCGCTGACTCGCTCGACCAACTCTCCCTGGCAGGCGAGCGCGCCGTCCGGGCCGAGCTTGACCGCGACGGTGCCGCCGCTAGCTGAGGCCAGTTGCCTGGCGGCGGCAAGAGGTTCGGCCTGGCCGGTGACGAGCTTGGCTTCGGCGAGGTTCGGCAGGAACACGTCCGTGACCGGCAGCGTCTTGGCCAGGTTGGCGTGCCACTGTTCCGACGGGTCCCAGTTGGGGTCGATCGACGTCGTCGCCCCGGCCGCCCGGGCGGTTTCGAACACCTCAGGCAGCCCATCCCACAGGCCCGGCAGCAGGAAGTAGCCGCCCACGTGCACGTGACGGCAATCCCGCAGCAGGTCGTCCGGCACCACCGAGCGGTCGAGTTGCCCGAGCGAGGTCTGCGTGGTCAGGATCGCCCGGTCGCGCCCGCGCTGGACGACGACCGTCAGCGAGGTCGGCACTTCCGGCACGACCCGGACCCGGCACTCCACGCCAAACGAGGTCAGCTCGGCCACCAGGGCCCGGCCGATCCAGTCGTCGCCTACGCAGCCGGCCAGCGCCACCTTCGCCCCGAGACGGCTCGCGGCGACCGCCGTAATCGTCGCCGAACCGCCCAGCACCAGCAGTCCGTGGTCGACGATCTGCTCGCGCTGGCCGAAAGCGTCACCAAGTTCGCCGGCGGTCACCATCACATCGGGATTGATGTCACCGATCACCAGCAGGTCGATAGCGGGCACGGCTACTCCTTGCTGCCGGGGCGACCCGACCGGCCTCGGGGAAGCCACGAGGGAAGCCCGCGCAAAGCTTTCTAAGTAAGTTAAGTTTACTTACTCAAGCCAGTCAACCCACCCGGGCCTGGCCGCTCGCCGGTCCAACCGAAATCGGCCCGCCCGATAAGGGCGGGCTGAGGCACAATGAGAAATAAATGTCCACGGCGACATCCAAACGTCGATCCAAACACTGAGCCGGTATTGCCCAACTGCGGCACGGTAGGATGGAATCGCGTCAAGAGGCGACATCAGATAGCTACCGTGAATGGAAGTCAGGCAGCCAAATAATGGGACAGGTAATATGAGCGACCGCAGTCGCGGCATCAACCGGTGTCACTGACCATCGGCGAGGTCCACACCGGACTGTTGCTGACCTCGGCCGCCGTGTCGGCCGATACCTCAGCGACACTGCTCGCAACCTTGCCCGGCAGTTCGGTGCGATCTCGGCAGCGGCCGGTCCGTTACGCGTGGTCGCCCGAGGTGCTGACCGGAGTTGACTGCCTTGCGCCAAATGCGAATCAGCGGGAGGTCAGGCTCGTTGGCACGCCGACTACTCGGGTGTCGCTGACCGACGGTCGCATTGTTCAGGCCATCACCCACGCCACGCTGAAACCAGACCCAACCGGACGACGCCATCCCTGGGCCCATTACCTGGCGCAGCCGGGTGTGCTTGAGGTACTCGGCACGGAGTCCGAGGACAACCTCGCGGCCGGGTTCCTCGGCTGGCAGGGAAACGGGAAAGCGCTCGATCTCGGCGCGATCAACATCCGCGCGCTGGCCGCCATCCAGCGCAGCGACCTGCTCGACAAGAACCCGCCGTTCCGCAGCCGGAGAACCCGTTTGCGCTGGTCAGCTGAGAGTTCAGAGTCGGCCAGGGAGATCACCTTCACACTTGGCGGCGAAGATGTGCGCACTGTGCGGCTGCGCGCCACCGAGACCGACCCGCGGGCGCTCGCCGACTTCTGCGCCGATCTGGCCCTGCACGACTGGCTGCTGTCCGTGCTACGCGAGCTCGTCGAGCGGGCGGTCGCGCGCCGACGGCCGGCCGGCGAGCTGGTCGGCATGCTCAGACCCGGCATCGATCATCTGGTCCACGCCTGGATGCCAGCAGCGCACGCCAGCCGGGCCCTGATCGAGATCTGGCAGGAATTCGATCGCGATTCGGCATTTTCCTTGCAATGGCAAAAGACGGTAGAGCGTATCAGAGATCAACTCTCGGTTGGCATAATTCAGGCGCTGCAGCCGCTTACTGAAACAGCGAGATCGGAGTCGGCATGACCCAGGGCGGAATGCGTCGCACGCTCGCCGTAGGCCTTACATTCAAGCTTGGGATCCCACTGCTGCTTGGCCTGATCACGATCGTATCGGCACATGTCAGCGGAATGAATAGCCAGGACTCACTCCAGCTGGGAGCACTGGTCATCGGTGTTTTCCTGCTCGCGATGTTCCTGATCGAATTTGACCTGCGTCTTTTAAACCTCGGCGAAGGCCTAGACCGTGGCCTTACTAAGCTCGACCAATCGATTGAGCTGGCCGGCCTGGTGGAGCGGTCGGCGCTGGGCACCGAGCTGCTCACCGAATTCATCGACGTCGCGGGCAAGACCGATGAGAACGTCAATCCGCTGCTCCTGCGCATGGCCCAGCGTGAGATCAAGCGTGTGACCCACTTCGTGCAGGAGCTGCCGGGCGGACGCGAGATCGCCTACGACGGCGAGGACCGGGAGTGGCTGCTCGGGCTGACCCAGGACACCGAGCGCTCGGTCGACGCGATCTCCCTGTCGACCGTCGACGCCGGCATGCGCGGCTTCGACGGCGGCCTGTGGACCAGCGATCTCGGCACCCGCTATCTGGAGCTTCAGCGCGAAGCGGTCGCCCGGGGGATCGTCATCCGGCGGATCTTCGTCTTCGAGAGCAACGACCTGGTCGGCGATGAGACGTTCCTCAATATCACCAAGATTCAGCGCGACGTCGGGGTCGACGTCCGCATGCTCGACCATCAGCTGATTCCCGAGTGGATCAGGTCGATGATCTTCGACTTCATCATCTTCGACGGCGCGGTGAGCTACGAGACGACTCCCGCGACCACGTTCAACGCCGGTACAAGGCCGGCCATTGTCCGCACGTTGCTGGCGCCGATGGCAGACCGGCTCGATGAGCTTCAGAGCCGGTTCGAGCAGCTATGGGAGGCGGCCGACCCGGAGCGTCAGCTGTAACGGGAAGCCGCTCAGGCCGGATCGGTCTCGCCCGGTGCGACGAAGACGTACCTGATCCGGTCGACCAGTTCGGCGGGAAGGCGCATGCCGTCGCGCTCGGCTCTGACCTGCGCCTGGGTCAGCACGGTTTCATCTCCGGCGAACTGGCTGAGGATCGTCCTGACGGCCAGCTCGACACCGAGGAACCTCGGCGACAGCGCAGAAAGCGTGGTGTACGCGGCGAAGGCGGCCGCGCGCGGATTGAGCCGCGTGATCGCGGGCAGCTCGTCCCAGCTTTCTGGCCAGGCATCGGTCCAGTCCATCGGTGAGACCACGGCGCGTCCATCCTCACGCAGCAGCCCCAGCCTGATCAGCTGCCAGACCGCCGCCAGCATCGGACAAGACCAGGTCCGCTTGGCGTCCCGGTCATCCCAGAGCTCGACGTCGACGAAGATCGAATGGCGGCGGCGCGCGCTCTCCTGCGGAGGCTGCCAGGGACCGCGCTTGCTCATCGCCTCGCCGCCGAAGGTACTTGGTGACCGCACGCCGTTGGTGAGCCATCCGGTCTCAGTGATCGGCGGCCTGTTGCCGTTAGTGCCCGCGACCGGCTCGGTCACCAGGCGCCCCAGTACCAGCTCGGCCGGGTAGATGTACTTGTCTTCCTCGCCTAGCGCCTGCGTCTCCGGCGCCTGAAGGTCGGGCGTCCGAGCGCAAGCCGACTCCCTGGCCAGGTAGTCGATCCGCAGCCCTTCCTGCTCGGCGGCCGAGAGCACCATCGGGATCACGATCGCCGGGGTGGAGAAGCGGCTGAAGTAGTCATCGATGAGGAAACAGGTACTGACCCTGACCGATCG
>DATNFM010000362.1:0-18078 GCA_035606435.1 Streptosporangiaceae bacterium
GGTCGAGCACCTTCTCGCGCTCGCGCATCCCGTACAAGAACACGGTGGTCGCGCCCAGCTCCATGCCGAACGTGCCGATCGCCGTCATGTGCGAGGAGATCCGGTTCAGCTCCATCATCAGCACCCGCAGGACGTTGGCCCTGGCGGGGACCTGATCGGTGATGCCGAGCAGCCTCTCGACCGCGAGGCAGTAAGCCGCCTCGTTAAACAACGGCGACAGGTAGTCCATCCGGGTGCAGAACGTGACGCCCTGCGTCCAGGTGCGGAACTCCATGTTCTTCTCGATGCCGGTGTGCAGGTACCCGATGACCGGCCGGATCTCGGTGACTGTCTCGCCGTCAAGCGTGAGGATCAGCCGCAGCACCCCGTGCGTCGACGGGTGCTGCGGGCCCATGTTGACGATCAGCCGCTCTTCGCTGGACCTGTCGCCTAGCTCGTCGGCGGCCGCGACGATCTCGTCCCAGTCCTGGCCGCCGATGGTGTACACGCGTCCTTCGGTCACTGGTATGACCTCCGCTCATCCGGCGGCGGGACCGTGGCGCCGCGGTACTCCACCGGAATGCCGCCGAGCGGGTAGTCCTTCCGCTGCGGGTGACCCTTCCAGTCGTCCGGCATCTCGATCCTGGTCAGCGCCGGGTGCCCGTCGAAGATGATGCCAAAGAAGTCCCAGGTCTCCCGCTCGTGCCAGTCGCAGGTCGGGTAGACGCTGACCACCGAGGGAATATGGGGGTCGGCATCGGGTGCCGCGACCTCGACCCGCAACCGCCGGTTGTGGGTGATCGAGAGCAGATGGTAGACGGCATGCAGTTCGCTGCCGGCTAGCGACGGGTAGTGAACCCCGGAAACCCCAAGGCACAGTTGGAAAGCTAGCCGAGGGTCGTCTCGTAGTTGCCTGGCGACCTCGACCAGGTGCTCGCGACGCACGTGCAGGGTGAGCTCGCCGTTCGCGACCAGGACCCGTTCCACCGCGGTACCGAAGTTCAGTCCTGACGCCTCGATCGCACCGCCGAGCGCATCGGCGACCTCGTCGAAATACGAGCCGTAAGGCCGCTGCGAGGACGCCGGGGGCGCCTGCCTGATCTGCAGCCCGCCGTAACCCGACGTGTCGCCGGTCGTGCCGGTGCCGAACATGCCAGTGCGCAGGACCGGCTCGGTCAGCCGTTCCACGCCGGCCGAGACGGCCTTGGCCTCGTCGCCGGTGAGCTCCGGGTCTCCCGGCGGCTGGCCGTTGGGCCCGGTCACTGCCGCGCCCCCGTCCGCAGTTCGCTCGTCTTCCCTGACCGCACCTCGGGAGTCTGGAGCTGCGGCAGGAGCGGGAGCTGGCGCAGCCGAGCTTGCTCGAGTTCGGTGATCTCGTTCTCCCGGTTGACCCCGAGCTTCATGTTCTGGATCTTGTCGTGCAGCTTGACGATCGCGTCGATCAGCATCTCGGGCCTTGGCGGGCAACCGGGCAGGTAGATGTCGACGGGAACGATGTGGTCCACGCCCTGCACGATCGCGTAGTTGTTGAACATGCCGCCGCTCGATGCGCAGACACCCATCGAGATAACCCATTTGGGCTCGGACATCTGGTCGTAGATCTGGCGCAGCACCGGGGCCATCTTCTGGCTCACCCGGCCGGCCACGATCATCAGGTCGGCCTGGCGGGGCGTGTTGGAGGCCCGCTCCATGCCGAACCTGGCCAGGTCGTGCCTGGGGCCGCCGGTGGCCATCAGTTCGATCGCGCAGCAGGCCAGCCCGAAGGTGGCCGGCCACACCGACGACTTGCGCGCGTATCCGGCGAGCTTCTCGACGGAGGTCAGCAGAATCCCGGCTGGCAGTTTTTCTTCAAGTCCCATGGGCTATTCCCAATCCAGACCGCCGCGCCGCCACACGTAGGCGTACGCGACTAGGACCGTTGCGACGAATGTGACCATCTCCACGAGACCGAACGCACCGAGGTGGTCGAACGCGACCGCCCACGGGTACAGGAAGATGATCTCGATGTCGAAGACGATAAAGAGCATCGCGGTCAGGTAGTACTTCACCGGGAACCTGATCCCGGCCGGCTGACGGGTCGGCTCGATGCCGCATTCGTAGGCCTCGAGCTTGGCCCGGTTCCACCGCTTTGGCCCGCTGACCGCCCCGGCGACCAGCGAGAAAGTCGCGAACACGGCGGACAGAGCGCCGAGCACGATAATTGGCACGTAGTAGCTCATCGGGCTCCGTCACCCCCTTCGTCTTGCCCTTGTCTCGCCGCGCAGCCATGCCGCTGCCCGGCTCAGGTCGATCTTCAGTCGGCCGGCCCCTGCGCGCGAGGTGTCGCGCCGCCGGCCTTGCCTCTTGTGTTCGTCTGCTGGCGTTGCCGCTCCCAGCGCTACGCCGCCGGCGCAATCTTAGACAGCGCGTTGATTACGCGGTCCACCGCGTCGCCGCCGCGAGGCTCGGTCAGGTTTCCCAGCAATTTCATCGTCATCCGCATCACGTACGGGCGTTTGATCCCGTGCTTGGTGGCGAACTTCATGAAGGCCGGATTTCCGATCGCCTTCACGAATGTCCGGCCCAGAGTGTAGTAGCCGCCATAGTTCTGCTTGAGCGCAACCGGGTAGCCCTGTAGCACTCGTTCGGTGCCCGCCGCCGTATGCCTGGCCAGTGCCTGCACGATCGTCCGGGCCGCGAGCTCGCCGGCCTCCATCGCGTAGGCGATGCCCTCGCCGTTGAACGGGTTCACCATGCCGCCGGCGTCGCCCGCCAGCAGCAGGCCGCCGGTGTAGTGCGGCGTCCGGTTGAACCCCATCGGCAGCGCGGCGCCGCGCACCGGCTCCGTCCTGTTGTCCTCGCTGAAGCCCCACTCGGCCGGCATCGCGGCCAGCCACTTGCGCAGCAGGACCTTGTAGTCGATCCGGCCGAACGCCTCGGAGGTATTCAGCAGGCCGAGCCCGACGTTGGACGTGCCGTCGCCCATGCCGAAGATCCAGCCGTAGCCGGGCAGCAGCGACTTGCCGTCCCACAGGTCGAGCCACGCCTCCAGATAGTCGTCGTCGTGCCTCGGCGAGGTGTAGTACGTGCGCACCGCCACCCCGAGCGGGCGGTCATCCCGCTTGTGCAGGCCCATCGAGACCGAGAGCCGCGATGAGTTGCCGTCGCACGCGATGACCACGCGGGAGCTGAAGTTCTTCGCTTCCTGCTTCAGCTCCTTGGCCGTGACTCCCATCACCCGGCCCGTACGCTCGTCCAGCAGCGGGCCAGTGACGGTGACGTTCTCTCTGAGCCTGGCCCCGGCCTTTACGGCCTGCCGGGCCAGGATCTGGTCGAAGTCGGTGCGCGTCCTGACCGTCCCGAACCCCGGCCACTCCGACAGGTCAGGCCAGTCCAGTTCGATCCGCCCGCCGCCGCCGATGATGCGAAGGCCCTTGTTACGCAGCCACCCGTCATCCTCGTCGGTCGAGATGCCCATGCTGGTCAGCGCCTTGACGGCCCTCGGGGTGAGCCCGTCGCCGCAGACCTTTTCCCTCGGGAAACTGGTCTTCTCCAGCAGCAGCACGTCAAGCCCGGAGTTCGCCAGGTGATAGGCCGCCGTCGAGCCAGCCGGCCCAGCGCCAACGACAATAACGTCGGCGGTGTCGGCCGAATCGACTGCCGACGACCGCACCCGCCGTCCACCGCGTTGCGGTGCTAGCTGATCCTTATTCTCCTGATCCGGGTCGCTAGCCGGGGGGTTCTGCTCGCTCACTGACCCGTCCCGCCAATCTTGTGAACGCCTTCACAAGTACAGATGTTCATAGTCTAGCCCGAAGCCGCCGCCCACCTGCCAGCTACCTGCCCGACATCCCGCTCCCAACCCCCTCCGCCCACCCCGAAGCGCCCTCGCACCACCGCCTAAACGAGGACGCCAAGGGGATCCGTGTCAGATACGTCTGTTACAGCCGCATCGACGAAGACGGTTGGCTCCCGCGTTGGCTCATCGGATTCCCTGGGATGGCGGCTGAGGTCAACCCTAGTTGAGAACGGTCATATCGCCAATTTCCCTCATGTCGGCGCACCAGCCCGAGGTAGGCTCCGGGCGGCCCGAGGCGGGCACCGAAGCCCCGGCCGCCCAGCTCGAACCGATTCACTGCAGTCACATCCGGCGCAGGCCTAACTCATGATCAACTTCCCGGCAGGTGAATTTGCATATTCACCGGGTTTTTCCAGGGTGAATCTGCATATTCACCGGGTCGGCGATCGGCGCGAACGGGCGATCCGGCCTTTTGGTGGAGAGTTTTCCGCTATTCCGGGCCTACTGCCGCCGAAACGGTCCCGGATCACTGAAAACAGCCGATCCGGCGACCATGATCACGTTGAGTTTTCGCTTGACGGCGAGTTAGCCGTCATATACGCCGAAAACTCAACACGCAGCGAAAACTCACCACCGAAAATCGGCCATACCCGTCGACGGTCGGCTGGAGGGTCGGGTGCGGGGGGCGGTTACTGCGGCGGGCGGCGGGCGGCGTGGATGGCGATTACGCCGGCGGAGAGGTTGTGCCAGGAGGCTCGGGACCAGCCGGCGGCGGTGATGCGATCGGCTAGGTCCCTTTGGGCCGGCCAGTCTTTGATCGACTCGGCTAGGTAGGCGTAGGCGCCGGGGTTGCGGGAGATCGCCTTGGCCACGGTCGGCAGGGCGAGGGCCAGGTAGCGCTGGTAGGCGAGGTCGAGCGGCCGCAGCGGCAGGTGGCTGAACTCGCAGATCACCAGGCGGCCGCCTGGCTTGGTCACCCGGAGCATCTCGGCGAGCGCGGAGTCGGGGTCGGCTACGTTGCGCAGGCCGAAAGAGATCGTTACTACGTCGAAGACCTGGTCGGCGAACGGCAGTGCCAGCGCGTCCCCGGCCGCGAACGTGACTCGCCCGGCCGGGCGGCGGGCGCCGGCTCGGAGCATGCCGAGCGAGAAGTCGCAGGCCACGCAGCGCGCACCGGACTCTGTGAACGCGCGGGAACTCGTGCCGGTACCAGCGGCGATGTCAAGGACCAGGTCGCCTGGCTTGGCCGCGACCAGGCGGGCGACGATCCGGCGCCAGCGGCGGTCCTGGCCCATCGACAAGATGTCGTTGAGCACGTCGTAGCGGTCCGCGACCGCGTCGAACATCGCCGACACCTCGGTCGGCTGCTTGTCAAGCTGAGCACGAGTCACCGACCAAGGGTGCCACAGCCGTCCCACCGATCAGCCCGCGCCCGCACGACCCGGCCCACACGACAGCCCGCCAAACGTCGCCCTGCCTGCCTCCGAGCCTCGAGCCACCCCGAGCCATCCGAGATCGGGACTGAAGCGCGCAGATCGGCTTCTGTTTCGCCTTCAGAACAATGACCGGCCATGCACGATGCTTTCAGCCTAGAAAATGGTTTTTAGGGTTTGACCGCGCTTTAAGAGCGCCAAATTACCCGCGATTCTGAAACAATTCTTGTAAACCCCTAGCGGTCACCAAGCGTCTTGTCATAGTAAGTAATTCCAGTGCACGGCCGTACTTCCAAGGTAATGCACGGAAAGAACAAAAAAGGAGAGATTATGCGCAAGATGTTCATGGCGCTTGGCGCCGCGGCTGCTTTGCTGACGCTCGCATCGACCGCGGCGCAGGCGGCGGTGCAGCACAACCGCCCGGCGGCGACCCCGGCGTGCGGCGCTAACTGTTTTGAGCTGTCGAGCCTGGTGCTCGGTCATGACCAGATTCAGAACGCCTACATCAAGGGCGACCTGGGCACCGGCGGCCGCGTCGGTCAGTTCGTCAACCTCAAGACGGCTAGCAACAGCCACCCCAACGAGGACTTCACCGGCGCCAACGTCGGCGACCTGGCCGACTTCTGCGGCGGCATCATCCCGAGCGCGTCCTATGTCTGCGTCAACTACCCGTCCGCTTACCCGGTCTTCGAGTCCAACTGGGCGCCGTTCGGCAACGACAGCGGGCTCTGCGCGGGCCTGGCCACCGCCAACCTCAACAACGAGCCGGTCACCCTGCAGGACTGCGGAGTGACGGCCAGGACGCTGTGGGTGGGCGACCTCAAGAACGCGACGACGCACCACGGCCACCTGTACAGCCCGTGGGTGAATGCCTCTGACCCGAACTTCAGCCACCCGCTGGTGCTGACCGTGAGCGGAACGCCCAAGGTCCCGTTCAACCAGCTGCGGGTTACCAGGCTGAACGTTCTGACCGGCGGCACGGTCCCCGACTCGCAGGAGTTCACCATCCGCCTGGGCCCGGTCGCCTGAGGCTAAGCCTGCGCAACACCTGATAGGGAAACATACGGCGGGCTGGGTAACCCAGAATTACCCAGCCCGCCGTGACCCTTTCTACCGCACTTCCGAGCCGCGAGCCGCGATCTCAGAGCGCACCGATTACACGGCCGCACTCGCCTCCGCCCCGACCCCGAGCGCCCGGTAATTCCAGCCGGCTATGCGCCACAGTTCGGGGCGGAGCGCGTTGCGGGCGTCGATGATGTTCTTGTGCTTGACGACTCCGGCCAGATCGGACGGCCGGAGCGTCGCGAATTCCGCCCACTCGGTCGCCAGCAGCACCACGCTGGCCCCCGTGGCCGCCTCCGCGAGCGTGTCCGCGTAGGCCAGCTCCGGGCAGGCCCGGGCCGCGTTCGCCATCGCGACCGGGTCATAGACGGTGACGTGAGCGCCGAGGCCGTGCAGGATCTGGGCCACGTCGAGTGCCGGCGACTCCCGCACATCGTCGGACCCGGGCTTGAACGCCGCGCCCAGCACGCACACGCTGACCTCAGTGAGGTCACCTCCGGCCAGCTCGAGAGCCAGGTCGGCGGTCCGCGACCGGCGCCGGAGGTTGATCTTCTCCACCTCGCGCAGGAGCCCGGCCGCCGAGTCCACTCCCAGATCGGCCGAGCGGGCCATGAACGCCCTGATGTCCTTCGGCAGGCAGCCGCCGCCGAACCCGAGGCCGGCCCGCAGGAACGACTCGCCGATGCGCGGATCGGCGCCGAGGATCTCCGACAGGCCGCGCACGTTGGCTCCTGACGCCTCGCAGACCTCGGCCATCGCGTTGATGAACGAGATCTTGGTGGCCAGGAACGCGTTCGCGGCCACCTTGGCGAGCTCGGCCGTCTCCAGCGTGGTGGCGAAGAACCGCGTCGGGGCACCACCCAGGATCGGGTCGTACACCCGCCGCAGCAGGTCCTCGGCGCGCTGCGAGGTCACCCCGGCGACGATCCGGTCCGGCGCCAGCGTGTCGGTGACCGCCGTGCCCTCGCGAAGGAACTCAGGGTTCCAGGCGATCTCGACCTGATGACCAGCGCCGGTGAGTTCCAGCGTCAGCGCCCGGGCCGTGCCCACCGGCACGGTTGACTTGCCGACCAGCAGCGAGGTGGCGCGCGCCAGCGGGGCGAGCGCGGTCACGCACGCGCGGACTTGCGACAGGTCGGCGCCTTCACCACCCGGAAGCTGTGGCGTGCCTGTGCAGATGAAGTGCACGTCTCCGAACGCCGCGGCCTTTTCATACGACGTGGAGAAACGCAATCGGCCGGCTTTTAGCTGGGTTCTGAGCAACTCAGGCAGGCCCGGCTCATAGATCGGCACGTGGCCGGCCATCAGGCTGGCGACCTTGGTCGCGTCGGTGTCGACACCGAGTACCTCGAAGCCGAGGCTGGCCATGCACGCGGCGTGCGTGATGCCGAGGTACCCGGTGCCGAAAACCGTCAGCCGCAGTGCGGTCTCCGGAATACCGTCCGGAGACCGCATTGCCGGTATTTGCCAACCCGGTGGTTGCTGACCTAGCTCAGAGCTTGAAGAGCTTGGCGCAGGCGGCAATGGCCCTGGCCCCCTTCCGGCCCTCGAACACCGAAAGCGCATCGGTCGGATGGAGCGTGTTGTCGGCCAGGTTGACCTTGAAGAAGTAGACGCCGCGCATGTGGTACTTGACGACGGTGCGGCAGGCCGAGGTGAACCAGTTCGCCTGGACCTGCTCGTCCTTGATGCCGGGGGTGCCGAGGTTCGGCGGCCGCTTGTAGGCGCCCCGCCGGGCGGCGATGCCCTCCTCGTCGAGCTGGGTCCGCTTGAGAACCGCGGCCGGCACCCCGTGGAACACGCTCTCCCACACCGACACGACGTGCGCGAGCGGAGCGTTGTACTTCAGGTTCAGCGCCTTGTACATGTCCATGCCGAACAGCCGGACCGGCTCGAGGTGGCCCTTAGGCGGCACGTAGTCGCCCCAGAACGCGGCGTAGGAGACCACGCCGTGATAGGTCTTGCCGACCCGCTTGAAGAACGGTTTCCACAGCGGGCTGTTGTTCAGCATGTGCATCTCGGTGGCCGTCACGAACTCGTTGATGTGCTCCTTCTGAGCGACCTTGATGTAGGGGTACAGCGTGCTGAAGTAGTTCTTGAACCACTTCTTCGGGTCCGGCGGGACGATCAGGCCTTCCCACGGGTTGACCGGGTGGGACGGCACGAAGATCAGCGGCCGGAACTGGACCTTCAGGCCCATGCTCTTGGCGATCTTGGCCACGATGTCCACGTTGGCGGCCGTCAGCGAGCTCTTCTTGGCCTGCACGACGTTGGAGGTCCGGCTGGGCGCGTAGAGGTTCCACAAGATGCCGACGGCGTTGGCGTGCAGCACGGTCTTGATGTAAGTGAGATTCCGCGTCGCGTACAGGGCCGTGGTCGCGGCCGAGTAGTTGTTGGTCGAGTACAGGTCGACGCCCAGCACCGGCTTCTGAACCGTGTACGGCTTGAGCGGGATCGAGGTCAGCGCCGGGGTCGGCGTCACGGTCGGCTTCGGCGGGGCCGTGAGCGCCGCCTTCGGGATCAGCGGATGCCCGCACGCGACCGCGAGCAGACCCGCGGCGATGACCGGCACGATAAGCCGTTTCATGATGATGTCCCCTTGAGTTTCCAGACGGTAGCGGTCCCCACCGGACCGCTGAATGACTTGACCCGTACCGCGCCCTTCATGAGTTCGTGGAACGAGGCGTGCCCCTCGGTGAAACTGGACTGCAGGTAGGTGCGCCAGGTAATGGCGTACTTGGCGGTGTGCAGGCACGGGGCGGCGAACTTGACCGTGCACCAGGGTTGATTGATCAGGTCTCCGATGCTCTGCTCGGTGACCACGGTGGCGTTCGGCGGAATGTGCGCGGCCGCGTATTCGGCGGTCTTCGCCAGCGTGTTGTAGCTGTACGCGGGCACGGTCAGGGCGAAGCAACCCACGCTCGCGACCACGGCCACGGCCGGGACGGCGGTCTTCCAGGCGCGGCTCCAGTCGGCGCGAGCGACCTCGGTCCACAAGAAGAGGTAGGACGGGATCAGGATCAGTGCGAAGTACTGCGGGAACTTGAGCGAGCTGAATCCGAAGATCACGACGCCCGAGGCCATCCAGCTGAACAGCAGCGCGTTGGGCTGGGCCGGCTCCCAGCTCCTGGCCCGGTAGCACTGGCCCAGCTTGCGGAGCGCCACGACCAGCGCGGTCAGGCCGACAAGGACGCTGGGCACGAAGTAGCGGTACTGAGCTTCGAGCAGGTGGATCAGCGCGCCGGGTGAGGTGAGCGTGCCGCCGCTTTGCTGCAGGCCGAGCACCCGGCGCAACTGCACCAGCGACTGGTTGGTGAACCACGGCCGGCCCGGCAGGTCATACATCCGGTGCATCGCCACGATGTACGCGAGGATCACCGCGAACGCGGCGCCGAGCAGCACCAGATGGCCCTTGTGGGCCCGGCGGACGATCAGCCAGCACAGCAGGACGGCGACCAGCGCGTAGGCGCCGGTCTGCTTGAAGATCGCTGCGAGGGCCAGGGCGATGCCGGCCAGGGCGAAGCGATGCCAGGACGGTTTCTCCAGCGCCCGCTGGTAGAGCAGGAAGGCGCCGACGATGATCAGCAGCAGCACGTTCTCGATGTAGGAGACCCGCTGGATGTAGATCAGCCAGCCATCGAAGATCACCGGGATGATCGCGAAAAGCGCGACCTTGGGCCCGTGCACTTTCCAGAGCAGCCGGAAGATCAGCGCGAACGTCAGCATGATCGAGGTCACGCCCATCAGCCGGGCGTGATAGATCGTCGCACCGAAGGCGTCGAACCAGCCGGCCAGCATCAGCAGGTAGAACGGCGGCTGGTACAGGAACGGCTGCCAGGCCACGCCGCTCAGCGGATGCTCGGTCAGCGCACCGTGCTGGACGTTGACGGCCACGTTCCAGTAGACGGCCTCGTCCCATTGCCAGGCCGGCGAGCGGCCGAGCTGCCAGAGCCGCACGGCGGCCGCGGCCAGCAGCACGAGCGCGAAGAGCGCGGCGAGTACCCAGGGCCGCTGCCAGCCGGCTACCGGCCCGCCCCGGTCCGCTGCCCGCTGATCTGACCGGACCACGGCGGTGGCACTCATGACCCGGGAATCCGTTTCCAGATAACGAAAATCCCGTAATTATGCGACCCCGTGATGTTCGTAATGTTGTAAGGGCCGTAGGCGACGAGCTGATACTTGTGGCTGTTCTCGAGCGTGTTGGTGAGGATCGGGACGCCGGCCTCGTCGGAGTTGGCCGCGACGAGCCTGAGCAGCCGTTGCTTGGTGATGCCTCCGCTCGCCACCCGCTTCGGCGACAGCGCCAACGACGAAGTGAAGGTCGTGTCGTAGAAGAGCGCGATGGACTGGTACCGGCCGCTGCTCACCCATTTGCGGTAATAGCCGGGCCAGTTACTGCGAGCAACCGGCGTAGGCAGGCCGGCCGGGTCGAGGGCGAGGGCGGAGTTCCAGCGCTGCCACTGCATGCCCTCTGGCAGGTAGTACTGGGCGATGTTCTGCTCGTGGCCGGGCACGTAGATGTCCCCGGTGGACCCAGCGATGACCGGCCGCAGCGCGGTCACGAACGCCCCCGAGTTCTGCCACAGGTGGTAGCGCTGCCAGGCCGCCTCGAAGCCGTAGACGGCCGGGTAGATCAGCGCGACCGCACCGCAGACCGCGATCAGCTTCTTCCGGCCGCCGGCCGGCCAGCCGATCAGCTTGGCGCAGCCGTAGCCGGCCGCCATGACCGCGAACCAGAAGCCGTAGGCGACGTGCTTGTCGGCCGACCAGGCGGTGCCGTAGTGGAACTGGGCGACCGGTGCGGTGAAGACCGCCAGGCCAAGGAGGGCCACCAGGACGGCCCGGGCCCGGTTCTCCACCTTGAACGCGACCAGGATGCCGAGCAGCGACAGGGCCATGAAGAAGCCGGAGTAACTCCAGATCTCGCGGACGACCAGCGAGAGGTCCTGGTGGTCCTTGCTCTGCCGGTGGAAGATCGTGCCGGTGCCCGCCCACGAGCCGGTCACGACCATCACCAGGGCGAAGCTCGCGACCAGGCCGGCGCCCAACGACGCCGTGTAGATCAGGGCCCGCTTGGGGCCCAGCGCCGGCCACCAGACCGCGAGCGCGAACGCGATCACCACCGGGTCGATGACGATCCCGGAGTAGGCGGTGGCGTTGGCCAGCGCGAGCGCGAGCCCGGCGGCGAGCGCGAAGAGCATTGGCCGTTTGCGGTAGCTGGCTTGGACGATGAGCCAGGCCGAGACGGTGGTGAGGAAGACCGACAGGGGGTCATAGGTGGCGTAGGCGAGACGGAACGCGGGCTCGCTGAGCGACCACAAGATCGCGGCGATCAGGGCCGCCTGAGGACCGAAGAGGCGCCGCGCCACCAGATACAGGACGATCGTGGCGCCGATCATGAACAGCATCGACAGGATCCGGGCCGCGGCCAGGCCACCGATGCCGTCGACCATCGCGCCGATCGGCGGGTAGAGGAACGGCGAGCCAGACAAGTTTTCCTTGATCAGGGTGCTCGGCCAACTCGTGCCGTGCAGCCAGTTCCTGATCACCAGGTGACCGACCCACAGGTAGTCGGCTTCGTCGATATAAGCGGTGTTGCTCCACACCAGCGCGAGCGACAGCGCGGCCTGCACACCGCAGACGGCGACCAGCGGATGCCAGAAGCGGCGCAGCCCGGTGCGCGGGCCGCTGGGTTCCCCGGTGCCGTCGGCCTGGCCGGCGTCGGCCTCGGCGGACGGATTCCAGGTCAGGCGGGATTCCCCTTGAACCCCGGCCGTCACTTCGCCACCTGCTTTTTCCAGATCACGAAGACGCCGTGGTCGTTGGCGTTGTTGAACGGCCCGGACCGGAAGATCTTGTAAGCCTTGTCGCGGCGGAGCGCCTCGGTGAGCTCGCCGAGGCCTGGTTCGCTGGTGCTGCTCGCCGATCCGAGGATCTGGTGCGAAATGGTGCCGGGCTTGGCCGTCAGGATGCCGGTCGGCAGGTTCGAGTTGGTGAATGACGTCGAATAGAAGAGCACCACCAGCCCGTAGTTGACCTTGTGCAGCTGAGCGGTGTAAGCGGCGACGGTCGGCTCACCGGGCGGATCGAGCGTCAGCCCGTCGGAATTCCAGCGCGTCCATTCGTCGCCCTGCTTGGAGTAGTACTGGGCGACGTGTTCCTGGCTGACGACGAAAATCTGCCCGTCGCATTGCCTGGCGGCCGAATTGAACGCGCTGATGAAGGCGCTGGAGTTCGGCCAGCCCCGGTAAGCATCGCCGGCCGACTGCCAGGCGGTGATCCCCAGGTACCCCGCGCCGACCAGGCAGACGGCGGCGGTCAGCGGCCGGCCTGCCTGCGGCAGCCAGCGGAGCAACTGACCGCACCCGTAGCCGGCGGCGATGGCGGCGAACCACAGTCCGAAGGCCAGCCGCCGGTCGAGCACATTGGCGGACTGGCTGAGCAGCGCCACCAGCGGCACGATCAGCGCCGCGCCGCCGAGTATGCCCATCAACGCCGCGGGGGTTTGAGGGGGTCGTCCCCCTCCGGCCAGCACCGCGGTCTTGCCATCGTGGTGACTGCCGGCCACCACCGCTCCGACGAGGCCAAGCACGATGATCAGGCCGGCGTAGCCCCAGATGCCGGTGAGCACCAGCACGAGAGGCTGGTGGCTCGTGATGTCGTGACCGGAGAGCTCAGCCGCGAAGCCGCTCCAGGACTTCGAGATCGTCATCAGCCCGGTCAGGAACACCAGCCAGCCGCCGGCGAGCCAAGCGGTGGAATAGGCCGATCCCCGTGGTTCACGCCGCGGCGTTGGCCCACTAAGCCAGACGAAGAACGCGAACGCGATCAGCACGGGATCGATGACCGCCGAAGAATAGGCGGTGGCGTTGGCGAGCGCCAGCGCGAAGGCGGCCGCCGCGACCAGTTCGCCGTGCCGGTGCCGGTCCCTGGCTTGGATCACCAGCCAGGCGGCGAGCGCCAGGAAGAAGATGGCCAGCGGCTCGGGGGTGGCGAACGCGAGCCTGAGCACCGGCTCGGTCAGCACCCACAACGCGGCGGCGAAGGCCGCGGCGGTCGGCCGGATGAGCCGCGACGCGGTCAGGTAGAGCAGGACGGTGGCGCCGAGCATGAAGATCAGCGAACCGATTCGCGCGGCGATCAGGCCGGACGCGGCACCGCCGCCGATGCTGGCCGCCAACGCGCCGATCGGCGGGTAGATCAGCGGTGATCCCGGAAGGATCGTGCTGCCGTACGCCGTCGGCCAGGAGCCGCCATGGCTGTAGTGGCCGAGCACGAGGCGGCCGATCCACAGGTAGTCGGCCTCATCGGTGAAGGCCGTGTTCGAGCCGATCAAGGTCAGCGACAGCGCGACCTGGAGGGCGCAGATCGCGGCGAGAGGGTGGGTCAGCAGCCGGATCGCCAGCGGCCGGTGCGATCCGCCGACCGCCTGCGCCAGTGGCCCGAAGTCGCTGCCCTGGCCCGGCGGGTCGAGCGTGGCTACCCGCCCGCCCCCGGCTGGTGCCCGGTGGCTCAGCGCCCACTGGCCCGCGGACTTGGCCGGCTTGACGCGGCCGGCCTTGATCAGGTGGGTAATCAGCCCGCTGGTAAAGACCACGCCGAGGGTCAGCCCGGTCATCGGGTAAGCCAGGCTCTCCAGCCGCCTGGACTGAACGACCTGATCGGTCGCGATTCCCACGCAGATCGCCAGCATGACCACGGCCAGCAGCGCGGCGTACCCGGCCAGCACGGCCGCCCCCGCCGCGACCAGCGCCGCCAGCGCGAATAGCGGCAGCCCGATCGCCTGCTTCATCCGCAGCTTGGAGAGCGGGCTGTCCATATGTGCCCGTACGAAATAGGCGCAGCCACGGGAGGAGCGCAGGTACTCCTTGATCAGCGGCCGCATGCCCCGCCGGTGGTGGTGCCAGCCGAACAGGTCGTCGCAGACCTGGACGCGGTAGCCCGCGCTCACCACTCGCCAGAACCACTCGTAGTCCTCGTAGCTGCCGTGCGACCAGGACGGGTCGATCGGGCATCCGAAGTACATCTCTCTGGTGAACAAGGTGTTCGCGGTGATCGGCGGCTTGCGGCCGCCGGCGCCGAAGGTCTCCTTCGTCACCGAGTAGGACGCCGCGATCCTGGGGGTCTTAGCGCCGACCCTGGTGCTGTCGGTATAGCGACCCCAGTAGGTGTTGTGGATCGACTTCATCCCGCCGGCCACGCAGTGCGCGCCGCTGCTCTTCAGCGCGGCCACGGCCCGGCTCATCCAGTCCGGTGGCAGCACGATGTCGCTGTCGACCAGGGCGATCAGGTCGCCGGAGGCTCCCTTGATCCCGGAGTTGCGCTTGTAGTTCGCGTCGCGCACTCCGGGCGGGGCCTGGATTTCCAGCGTGACCAGCCTGCGGTCGTTGATGCCGGCCAGGCCCTCCCAGGTGGAATCGCCGGGCGAGCCGATCAGGATGATCTGGTTCAAGCCCGGGTAGTCCTGCTCGAGCAGCGAGCGGACCGCCGGGCCGATCGTCTGCTCGTTGTTCCGGCACGGGATCACGATGCTGACGCGCGGGCAGGCGTCCGCCGCGATGTTCGGCGCCGCCGGCACCTCCTGGGCGGCGGAGAGTTCGGCGTCGGCGGTGATGACCGGCGTCGCCGGATGGACGCCCTTCTTGGCCAGCTTGCTGTCGGCCGGCACGAAGACGAAGCGGTCGCCGGCCACAAAGTTGACCACCGTGAACAGCGCGGTCAGCGCGACGTTCGCGACCAGGTAGTTCAGCCCGAGCCAGAGCAGTCCGCCGTATAGCGCCAGGTTGAGGGCCACGGTCACGGTCTTCTGGGCGTTGAACCGCACGAACGCCCGCAGGAAGGGCGTGTCCCGGTCCCGCCAGGTCAGCCAGCGGTTGAGCAGGAAACTCGTCTCGATCGACAGCACCGCCTGCGCCAGGTAGGACAAGATCGCCGAGATGTGCAGGACGCTCGTCATCCAGGCCTGCAGGCCGAAGCCGAGCAGGAAGACGAACCCGCCGATCGCGCTGAACAGCAAGAACCGTGAGCCGTCGAAGACCTTCGGCAGCGCGGCCTGCTTGGGGGCCGCGTGCCGTCCCTTGGACCGCACGGCGGTGCCAGCGCCTGAACGCGGGCTGGAAAACTGTCCGGAAACCCGCTCGCCGACGGCCCGCCTGACCCCGGAGAAATCCGGAACGACCACGGCGGGCAATGGCAGCGTGGCGACTAGCTGCCCGGACGACATCTCCTGATGCGTCGTCATCGCCGCGTCTTCCCCATTGGCGCGCTCCTTCGCCAGCGTGCACGGACCGGCCGCAGGGGCGCGCCCATACTCCTGCGGTCGCTCAAGGAACCTCCGGTCTCGGCATTGGCGCGTCCCCGACCGGCGTCAGCGCGGCCGCAGCGGACTGCTCAGACAGGCTGACGCGGGTTACGTCACTAAGCGGATCGACGGTTCAGAACACTAGTTATGACGCATAGGTCACAACTAAGGTTTACGACGTTATCACGAGCTTCTCGGTTCACTTCGGCAATGCTGTAGCAACGGTGACCAGATCGTGACAGCTGGACAGACGGCCACGACGAGTTAGACGAACGGCAAACCGGCGACGACTGGATCGAGGTCAGGCGGGCAGGCGGAGCCGTTTCAGCGCGAGGGCATTGACCGCGACGATGACGCTGGACCCGGACATGGACAAGGCCGCTATTTCCGGGCGGAGCACCAGCCCGAATGCGGGTGCGAATATCCCGGCGGCGATGGGCAGGGCGATGGTGTTGTAGCCGACGGCCCAGCCGAGGTTCTGCCGCATCTTGCGCAGGGTACCTCGGCCGATCGCCAATGCGGCCGACACGTCGAGCGGGTCGGAGCGCATCAACACCACGTCGGCGGTATCGATGGCAACGTCGGTGCCGGCGCCGATCGCGACCCCGAGGTCGGCCTGGGCCAGCGCGGGCGCGTCGTTGACGCCGTCGCCGACCATGGCGACCTTGCGGCCCCCGCGCTGGAGTTCGGTGATCTTGGCTGCCTTGTCCCCGGGCAGCACCTCCGCGATCACCGTGTCGATGCCGAGCTGGCCGGCGATGCGGGCGGCGGTGGCCTCGTTGTCGCCGGTCAGCATGACGACATCGAGGCCGGCCTGGTGCAGCGCGTCGACCGCGACGGCGGAGGTGTCCCTGGCGGCATCGGCAATCCCGATCAGCGCGACGGCTTGGTCGTCCACGGCGACAATCACCGCGGTGCGGCCGCTGGCAGCCAGTTCGTCGCGGCGGGCGGCCAGCTCACCTAGGCCGACGCCCTCGGTTTGCATCAGGCGGCGGCTGCCGACGGCGACGTGGCGACCGTTCACGTCCGCCACTGCCCCTTGGCCGGGGAAGTTCTCGAACCCGGTAGCGGCCGCACCGTCCAGTCCGCGCGTGCGGGCGTGCGCGACGATCGCCTGAGCCAGCGGATGCTCAGACTCCCGCTCCACCGCGGCCGCCAGGCCCAGCACTTCCTCCGCGCTGAGGGCGCCGCCAGTGATCACGTCGGTGACCTCCGGTTCGCCCTTGGTCAAGGTGCCGGTCTTGTCCATCACCACCGTCTGGATACGCGCGGCGGTCTCCAGCGCCATCGCGTTCTTGAACAGGACCCCGCGCTTGGCGCCCAGCCCGCTGCCCACCATGATGGCGGTCGGGGTGGCCAGGCCAAGCGCGTCCGGACAGGTGATCACGACCACCGTGATGGCGAATAGCACCGCCGCGCTGGCCGGGCGGTCGCTGACCAGCAGCCACACGGCCAGGGTCAGCCCACCGCCGACCAGCGCGAGCAGCACCAGCCAGAACGCGGCCCGATCGGCCAGCCGCTGCCCGGGCGCCTTGGAGTTCTGCGCTTCGGTTACCAGCCTGACGATCTGCGCCAGCGCCGTGTCGGCGCCGACCTTGGTGGCCCGCACGCGCAGGGTGCCGTTCTTATTGATGGTGGCCCCGGTCACGGGCGAGCCTGCGGCCTTGTGTACCGGCAGGCTCTCCCCGGTGACTGTCGACTCGTCGGTCTCGGACTCGCCCTCCTCGACCACCCCGTCGACCGCGACCTTGGCGCCGGGCCGGACCAGCAGCAGGTCGCCCTCCTTCACCTCAGCGGTGGGAATCTCGGTTTCCTCGCCACCGCGGATGACCACCGCCATGGGCGGGGTCAGGTCCAGCAAGGTCTGGATCGCGTCATTGGCTCCGCCGCGGGCCCGCATTTCGAACCAGTGCCCGAGCAGAACGAACGTTGCCAGGACGGTCGCGGCCTCATAGAACACGTCACCACCGCCAGTGAGCGTGATGTACAGCGAGTACAGCCAGCCCGCGCCGACCGCGACGGCGACCAGCACCATCATGTCCAGCGTGCGGGCCCTCAGCGCCCGCCACGCGCCGTCGAAGAAGATCCACGACGAGTAGAAGATCACCGGCAGGCTCAGCAGCAACTCCCACACATCCACCCGCAGCCCGAACGGCACCGGTACGCGCAAGCCCAGCACGTCCCGGCCGATCGGCGACCACACCAGGATCAGCACCGAGAACACGGCGGCAACCAGGAACCGGTTGCGCATGTCGGCGGCCATCGCCGCCATCGACATGCCGCCATCCCCGCCATGGCCCGTCACCTGATGCTTGAGGTTTCCTTCCGTCGCATCTAGGCCCACCGCACCAACTTAACCGGGGCAGCCAGGAACCACCGTGCGTGCCCTCGGGGTGAGGCTAAAGCAACGACGGACGTTCCCACTCCTGGCCGAGCACCTTCTCGGCCAGGAAGGCGAGCACCGTTTCGTACCAGACCACGCCGTCGCCTGGCTTGAGGATCCAGTGGTTCTCATCGGGGAAGTA
>DATNFM010000363.1:0-7320 GCA_035606435.1 Streptosporangiaceae bacterium
GACCCCAGACACCGCAACCCCGACCGAACCAACCCCCACAACAAAACAATCCCAGCCCGGCAGCACCACCAACCACGCCACCGGGCCAGCCCCGCACGCCCCCAAACCCGCACTTGACAACCAAGACCCTCATGGGTGTCGTAGCTCCCGGAGAACCAGCACCAGCGTTGACCCGGTGACCCCAGTCGGCCCTGGTGGCCGTCCAGACCAGTTGGGACGCAACTGCAGTCGCCTGACTCAGGCGCGGCCGGACGGCACACTTAGCCCTGGTTGCGACGACTTAGCCCTGATTACGACGACTTAGCCCTAGTTGGCGACAAATTTTGTCCTATTAATTCCGGTTCAAGTAGCGCTAAACAGGGCTATGAAGTCGCAACCAGGGCTAAGTCGAGGATGGCAAGGACCTCAGCGGATGCGGAAAGGCTAAGTAAGGGACCTGAGTGACTGTTGGGGCAATGGTGGCTCAGATGAATCAGCGGGGGTTAGGCCGCGTCGTTGATCAGGCTCTGGGTGGGCGACTCGGCGGGCGCAATTTTTTCTTCCTGGGAAGGCATTGTGAATGTGGGGATTGGGGTCGGCAACAGCAGCGCGAAGCCGAGGGTGGCGCCGGCGGCGGCGATCCAGAGGGTTGGCCTGGTGCCGATGAAGGTGCCGAGCAGGCCGCCGGCCAGGGCACCCAGGGGCCGGGTGCCGTAGTTGACGGCCTGGAAGGCGCCGGTCACCCGGGAGCGCATTTCGTCGGGGATGACGGCCGCGAAGATCGCGCCGATGCTGATGTCCAGGGTCATGACGCCGAAGCCGGAGACGAACTCGGCCGCGACCAGCATCGCGAGGATCACCGGCCTCGGTCCGGCGGCCGCCGGGACGAGCGCGAGCGGCGCGGTGAACAGCAGGCAGCCGAGCGTGTAGGCGCGGCCGACGCCGATCCGGTCGGCCAGCCTCTTGGTGACGGCAGCGCCCAGGACGCCGCCGATCGCGCCCGCGCCCAGGACCAGGCCGAGGACGCCGGGGGCTACGTGCAGCGACTTCGTCGCGTAGAGCACGAAGAGAGCGAAGAACACGAAGTCGAAGAAGTTGATCACCGAGACGGCTATGAGCGAGGAGCGGACGATCGGGGAGTTCTTGATGAACTTGGCGCCGGCTAGGAGCGTGCCCTTGCCCGGCTCGGCTTTGGGCGGCTCCTGCGGGCGGATGCGGGTCAGGAAGAACGCCGAGCCCAGGTAAGACAGCGCGTCGGCGAGGACCGCGCCCGGGGCGGACAGCACCTGAACGAGAATGCCGCCGACGCTCGGGCCGCCGACGAACGAGATCGCGCGGCTGCCGTAGACCAGCGACTGGCCGTTCACGTACTTGTCGTCCGGTACCAGGCTGACGAACATGGCCGGATCGCTGACCACGAAGAAGACGCTCAGCGTGCCGACGCCGAACGCGACCCCGTAGAGCTGCAACATGGTGAGCACGCCGGCGGCGTAGCAGACCGGGATGCTGATGAGCAGCGCGGCCCGGCCAAGGTCGGCCGCGATCATCATGTGGCGACGCCGGCCTCGGCGGTCCACGAGAGCGCCGGCGTGCAGGCCGAACAGCAGGCTAGGCAGCCAGATGAGGGCGGCCTCGATTCCCATCTGGGCCGCGTTCGCGTGGAGGGCGATCACGGCTACGAGGGGGATCGCGATCGAGGAGATCTGGTCGCCGAACATGGAGATCGTCTGGGCCGACCAGTAGCGCCGGAACGCGGTCTCGCGGAGCAGGTCGGGGAGGCGGTCGGCGAGCCGGCGGCTTGTTCGGGTTCGGGCTCGGGGGGTTGCGCCCTTCATCGGGACACCTCCTGGTTGCCCAGCAACGGGAAGCCTAGGTTGATGCAGCTGACCAGGCGAGATTCGGCCGGACGGAGCGCGGGGCTGACGTTGCGGTCGGTGTAGGTGTCGAGCATGGCCCCGATCCGCTCGGTTACCTCCAGCAGCTCGGCGGCGGTGAGGTAGAGAAACCGGTCGTTGATTTGGGCGGCCCGTTGCCATTCCTGGGGTTCGCTTGCCTTGGCATCGAGCCAGCGGGTGGCGTTCTCGAAGTACCGCTCGAGCACGACGGACCTGAACAGGTCGGCCGCTGCGGCCAACTCCGGGCTGTCCGCGACCTCGGGTACGTCGGTGAACATGGTCGTGGCCTGCCAGGGGCGTTCTCGGCCGTGGCCGCCGCTGGCCTCTTCGACGAGGCCGTACTTGCTCAGCTGGCGCAGGTGAAAGGAGCAGCTGGCCGAGCTTTCGCCGATCAGCTCGGCTGCCTTGGTCGCGGTGAGCGGGCCATGAGTACGCAGCGCGCCGAGCAGAGAGAGCCTGATCGGGTGTGCGAGCGCGCGCAGCGCTCGGGGATCGGTGATCCGCTTGACCGAGCGGGCCCGGGCCCGGGGATCCGGGGTGACATCGTTGTCTGGCATGTATTAAAAGATATCTTTCGAAAGAAAGCTTTGCAAATGTTTCTTTCGATGTGCGGTGAGGCGGGTCTGGGCGGGCGCCGGTCTAGTACGTGTTGCGTATGTATCGCGTGACGTAGTATCGTCGTGCGTAGTAGATCTTGCCGACGCGTCAGCTGGGAGCGGAAGCGTGGAGTTCACCGAACCGGTCGTGCTGGTGCTCACGAGCCTCGCCGACGGGCCCAAGCACGGGTACGCGCTGGCTAAGGACATCGAGTCCTTCGCCGGGGCCAAGCTCGGACCGGGCACCTTGTACGGGGCGCTGAGCCGGCTCGAAGAGCGGGGCTGGATCGAGGCGCTGCCAGCGGAGGATCGCCGGCGGCCTTACCGGATCACCGCCTCGGGTGCGGAGAGCCTGACCAGGCATCTGGAAACGGCGCAGCGGGTCGCGAGCACGGGCCTCAGCCGGCTTGAGCTAAGGCCGATGCCATGACGAGCCGGACGGGCGCTCCGTTGCGCGCGCTCGGGCCGGCGGGCCCAGGGTCGGCGGGTCCGGGCTCGGAGGGCCAGCGGCCGCCGTGGCCGGTCGTGCTGCTGGCGCTGTATCCGTCGGCCTGGCGGGCCAGGTACGGCGAGGAACTGGAGTGGCTCGTCTCCGACCTGCAGGAGGGCGGCCGGGCGCCGCTCCCGATGGCTTTCGACCTTTTCTTCGGCGCGGTGAGCGCCTGGATAACTACGGGAAGGGGAGCGTTGATGTCCGAGCGCTCGAAGGACGCGCTGATCAGCGTGCTGTGGAGCTGGGTCGCCTTCGCGGCGATCGGCGCCTGGTTCGGCCATGACCTGGGGATCTACCCAACCGCGATCTCGGCTCAGCAGATCGCGATCCTGCATCCCGCCGTGCCCGACGCCTACAACGTGCTGATGGCGGCGGGAAGCTTCGGCGTCCTGGCGACGGCGGTCGCGGCGCTGGCGTTCGCCTTTGACGCGATCCGCTATGCGATCAAGACCGGCCGGCGCCGGCTGTTCGTGCTGATGGCCGTCCCGGTCGTGGTCGCCGCCGCCTGGCTGGGCGGGATTCAGTTGCTGCCCGCGAATCCCACGGGTGGTGCGCTCGGACTCGCGGTCGGCTGGCTGCTGCTTGGCGTAGCCGGCATCGCCGCGTCGACCCAGGCCGTGGTGACCGTGATCCGGACGGCCGAGTTCGAGCCCCGGACCTGGCGGATTGGCGGGATCGCGGCGGCGGCCGTCACGGCGGCGATGGTGGTCGCGACCGTTGCGACCATCGTCTGGGGCGTCGTGGAGCGGATCAACCAGTCCCATACGGGCGATGCCAGCGGCTGGCTGATCGTGGTCGCCGTGATGGCCGTGACCTCGGTGCGCGCCGTCATCGCCCTGCTTCGTGTTTCCTCCCGCTTCGCCCCCGGCGCCGCCGACAGGTCGCCGGCCAGTACCTAAAGCCTGCCGAGGATCGCGGCCGTGCGGCGAAATGGGCGGGTGCGGTTCAGGGGAGCTGGCCCTTGCTGTCAGGGAGGGGATAGACGCTTCCTCCTTCGGCTCTGGTTACCTCGGCCAGAGCCGGATCGGCCGTAGCCAAGATATGGCGGCCCAGAAGTGAAGTCGCAGCGGCGACGCAATCCGCCAGACTCACGGCGGCGTGCTGGCGATGGTACCGGCGCGCCCGGATGCGGCCCGCTTCGAGGCCGATTTCAGCGGTGACGGGCACGATGGTCATGTCGGCAAGTGTCAGAAGCGCGAGATCTGCCTCGATCGTGTCCGGATCCGCACCGAACACCCTGGACATCTGGTCGCAGATCTCGGCCGCGTTGACGGCCGTGAGTAACGTGGGTTCGCGTAGTAGCTCCGCTACCTCGGCACCACACGGTTCGGCGCGAAGATAAGCGATGACGGCGTAGGCGTCGAGGACGATCACTACTGCTTGCTCCGGTGCTGCTCGATCGATGCCTCGCCGTCTCGTTCGGCATCCCGGACCTCCTCGGTGACTGGTCCGGCTCCCGAATGGGCACCGTGCAGGGTCGCCACCGGATCCTCAGGTATCGGGCGAACGATGGCATAGTCCCCTCGGTCGATGACCAACATCGACTTGGTGCCCCAGCGATGGCGCAAGTGAGCGGGGATGGAAATCTGCCCGTTGCGACTGACGGTTGCACGCGTAGCTGTCATGGCTTCATTGTATGCGAAAGGCGCTTCATTGTATGACTCCGTCTAGGGCGCGGGATCGCTAGAGCTTGCTGCGGATCGCGGCCTGGCACAGCTCCGGCATCTTGCTCTCGACCGCGACGGCCGCGATCCGCACGCCCGCCAGGGCTAGCAGGTAGCCGTACACCGCGCCGACGACGATCAGCACCGGCATCCGGATGGTGGCCGGCGTCGCGCTCGTCGAGACGACGGCAACGATCATCGGGACGCAGGCCAGGCCGACGCCGATCAGGCAGCCGAATACGCCGAGGAACCCCGACAGCCCGTACCCCTGAGATGCCCGGCGCATGGGCCGTCCGGCCTTCTTGTCCATCGGATAGGGGAGCGCGACGGTCAGGAGGTTGCTGAGGGCCAGGGCAGCGCCCAGTCCGGCTAGTCCGACGGCCACGCCGAGGAACCCGAACTCAGGTCGTTTGGCCAGGACGGCGAGACCGAACGACACCAAGGTGAGCAGCGGCACGCCGATCACGGCCAGCACGAGGTTCTGCCCGGCAAAGTAGGAACGCAGCTCGCGGCGCCCTGTCAGCGCCATGGCTTCAAGTACGAAGGGGGGTCCGGTCAGCCCGGCCGCGTTGGAATGGAAGTACCCGATGAACGCGGCCCCGAAGATCGCGCTCGCCAGGACGAACGCCGGGTGACCGCCCTGGGTGATCAGTGCCCTGATCGAGATGGCGGCCATGACCACGGCGGCGATCGCCCAGTTGGCGAACGACGCTGGCTCGCGGCGCTGGTAGACCCAGAACCTGGCGATCACCGCGCCGCGCAGGCCGAACCTGGCCAGCGGCAGTGCGGTGTTGCGTACCCGCGATGACTGGGTGGTGGTGTCGGAGGTGACCAGCGCGCGGCTGAGCATGGAGACCCAGAGCCAGCCGAGCCCGACAATGACGGCCGCGAGCAGCGCCAGCCGCAGCAGCGCGGTACCCAGGTGCCCGTCGGAGGCGTCCTGGATCGCGTGCGCGGCCAGGCCAGGCGGCAGCCAGCGCAGCCAGGAATCGAGGCCGTGGAAGCTCGCCGCGCTGAGCTTTCGGCCCGCCGCCTCGGCGGGCACGACCTGGGTGAAGACCTCGTACAGCACGAAGAGCGGTATGAAGAGGAAAACGGCCAGGTCCTTGCCCCGACGAGAACGGAGCAGCCCGGCCATGCCAGTCGTCACCAGCCGGGCCAGCGTGATGCAGAACAGCACCTGGAGCGGAACCGCGATCACCGCGATAATCAGGCCGGACGCGCCGCTGGCCAGCCCGACGGTCACGCCGAGCAAGCCGAGCACGTTGGCCAGCGGCCAGGCGCCGGTAGCCGACGCGGCCAGCAGCCCCGTCGCGAGCGGGCGGGTGCGGAGCGGATAGAGCGCCAGCGTGGCCGGATCGAGAGTGCTGTCCAGCCCGAACACGAAGATCGGCAGGATCAGCCAGCCGAAGGCGAACAGCGTGAAGATGACCGAGGTCACGTAGACGGAGGCGGCCTGGCCGCGGAAGGCGGACAGGAGCAAGAACGTGGCGATCGCCGTCAGTCCAGCGAAGATCGTGCTGGTGATGAACGTGGCCTTGGCCGAGTTGGACGAGCGCAGCGCGTTGACTAGCAGACGCACCTTCAGCTGGACGAGGAGCCAAGCCATGACAGTCCCTCCTCGCCGCCGGCCCGGGGGCCAACCAGATCGACGAACGCCTGCTGCAGCGTCTTGCCGCCCCGCACCTGCTCGGTGGTGCCGGTGGCCACGATCGTCCCCTTGTCGATGATGGACACGTGATCGCAGACCTGCTCGACCAGCTCCATGACGTGGCTGGAGAACAGCACGGTCGACCCCGAGCTGGTGTAGCGGGTCAGCAGGCGGCGGATCACGTCGGCCGAGATGGGATCCACGCCTTCCAGCGGTTCGTCCAGGAACAGCACCGACGGGTTGTGGATCAGCGCGCATCCCAGCGCGGCCTTCTTGCGCATGCCGGTGGAGTAGTCGGCGACCAGCCGCTTGGCGTCCCCGGTCAGGTCAAGCACGTCAAGCAGCTGGGTGGCTCGCGAGCGCGCCTCGTCCGCGGCCAGCCCGCGCAGCCGCCCGGCGTACTCCAGCAACTCAGAGCCGCTGAGCCGGTCAAACAGCCAGGGCTGGTCCGGCACCACCCCGATGATGGCCTTGACGGCGGGCGGGTCGGCCCACACGCTCAGCCCGTCGATGAGAATCTGGCCCTCATCTGGCCGAAGCAAGCCGGTCATCATCGACAGGGACGTGGTCTTTCCTGCCCCGTTCGGCCCGACCAGCCCGGCCAGGGATCCGGCCGCGATCTCCAGGTCGATCCCGGCCACGGCCTCCTTCGCGCCGAACCTCTTGCGCAGTCCGCGCACCACAATCGCTGGTTCACCCATCTAGGCCTCCAGATACTTAAACTGATATCACAATGATAGAAGTCGAATATCACTTACGTCAAGCGAGGCTACTGGCGGCTGGTGGGGGCGGGTGCATAATGGGCGAAAGCTCGCGGCGTGGGGGTTCCGGCTATGGCGGCTGAGGGTGGTTACGACTTCATCATCGTGGGCGGGGGTTCGGCCGGGTGTTCGCTGGCCAACCGGCTATCGGAGGACCAGGGCAACCGGGTGCTGGTGCTTGAGGCCGGGCGGCCTGATTACCGGTGGGATGTGTTCATCCACATGCCGGCCGCGCTGACGTTCCCGATTGGCAGCCGATTTTACGACTGGAAGTACGAGTC
>DATNFM010000364.1:0-7246 GCA_035606435.1 Streptosporangiaceae bacterium
CACCCCCGCGGAGGCCGCCTGACCACCCGCCCCGCAACCCATAACCCATAACCCCGGCGCCCGCCCCACCACACTGACCCCGGCCACCAGCCAGGGGTCCGCTGCCGCGCGCCCCTGAACCACCCAATTACGTGTCAGTCGGCGCAACGGATGGGAAGTCGGCGCGGATGGGAAGTGCCGTCCAACGGGTGGCAGTTGCCGTCGTGGAGGCACGATGCCGCCTTCGGAAGCCGGCTAGACCGACGCCGCCGGGACTTCGCGCCTTTAGAGTCCGCCCTTAACGACGGCGGTGACCTTGTTGCTCGGGAAGTTCATGACGACTGTGAAGGCCGAGAGCGAGAACGTCGCCGGCACTCCCGGGTAGATGGGTGCATGCTCGGCCCCGGTGACCTGCAGGGTCACGATCAGCGAGCCCGCGCGCACAACATTGTCTGAGATCAGCACCCCTTGAAGGTCGTTCGTCAGGGCGCTGAGCGACGGGACCAAGTTGGCTCCGACGACAGCCTTCTCCGCCGCAGTGATCACGGGCTGAGCTGCGGGCCGGTCGATCAGCATCATGTCGCACGAGTGCAACTCCGAGTTTCCCGCCTGGGCCGATACGAAGTCGATCTTCGAGAAGTACGTGCTGAGCTTTTGGCCGAAGGCGGCCGGGGTGAAGAACATGAGCTGACCGCTGACCGAATCCTTTGCCTGAGCCACGAGGTCAGTACCGAGTGCCTGCTGAGCGCGCGTTGCCTGTCCGGATTTGAGTAGGCCGACCGCTCCGATGGTCGGGCCGCGGCCGGAGCACGACAGTGCGCCCGGGGCTATCTGGCCCTTCCGCGCATCTGCCCGAGCATGACGACCAGCCCGCCGCGCGGCCGTATTGACCGCCGTCTGGTGATGCCCGGCTAATCCCCGGTGGGCCGACGACGCCGCCGGATGGGCAGCGCATCCCGCCGAGAACCCGGCCAGCACGATTGCCGCACCTGACGAAATGGCCGCTGCCACCTGGCCTCGGCGCGTTTGCCGTTTCACGTTCACCATCTGGTGATCTCCTCACCTAGAAGAATCTTCAAGTCCGCAGCGGCCGTAGCCGCCTCCAGGTGCTCGCCCAGTACCCGGCCACATCGGGCCAGGAAAGCTGTTCGCCGCCTTGCAGCCATACCGTGACGGCCACGTTCGCCAACTGCCCGACGACGCCTATCTGACGTTCGCTCGTCCGACGATTGCTACCCAGCAGGGCGGTGCCGGCCGAGAACCCGGCCGGCAGCGCTCCGGCCGGCAGCGCGTAGTCGCGGAAGTTATGCCGCAAGACGTTCGCGTAAGCCCTGGCCGCCGCCACCGAGGTGAACCGGTAGGCAGCCTCGTAGACCTCGAAGACGTTATGCGGCAGTGCCGTGACGATCGCGCCGGTCAGCGGCACGTACGGCCATTTCTGGATCGGGTAACCAGCAGACCTGGCGCTGGCATTGTTCTCGGCTCTGAACCGGCCCCGCAGGGCTGCGCGGGCGATGAATCCGTAGTAGCGCCCGCAGGAATACTTCTTGACAAACCACAGCGGGTGCAGCGGCTGGGTGTGAATGGGCAGCTGATCCACGTGCCGGTAGTCCAGGAACCGCGCAAGCCGCGGAACGTCGGCTGGTCGCAAGAACGCCTGCGCCGGCACCGGGCACGCCGCCAGCCGGGGCACCGTCTGGCGGTGCGTCGCCGATGGGCTGGGCTTGTCTGCCCCCTGACTCGCGCCGGCAGAGCAAGCCACGCCGAGCAACGCGGCCGACGCCGCGGCGACGGCCACGCGTCGCACGCTCCGGCCAGTCGGGTCAGCCGACCTGGACATCATTAGCAATGAGAGCCGTTCCCGCCCTCGATGACGCCGTTGGGCTGGAAGAACTGGATCTTGTACGGCTTCTGCCGGCCGCCCTTGATGTAGCCCCAGTCAAACCACTTGCCCCGGGCCGTCTTGAACTCAAGCGCCAGCGCGCTTCCAGAACCACCACCGGCCATCGGAATGTTGTGGAAGTTGACCTCAGCCTGTTCATAGGTGAGCCTTGGCGAGCCGACTCCGTAGTGAATGTTCTTAGCGAGAAACTTCTTGTAGACAAACGCGGACGACTGGTGTCCGTTAGAGACCGCCGACATCCAGATCACCTTATTTTTCGGCAGCTCGGTGAAGGTGTCGTGCTCGTGAACCCCGTTGTTGGTCGTGTAGTACATATACATCTTGTTGCTGAAGACGGTCGCGCCCTGGCCGGTAACGAAACCGACCTCGAGAGCATTGTTCGCATTGTGCGTGTTGATGACCCAGACCGCTTCGTCGCTGAACCCGCCACTGTGTCCGGCGACGTTCCAGTGCTTCCAGGTACGGGCCTCGGCCGCGGTTCCCTGCAAGGTACCCGAACCAGAATGAGCCCAGGTATACCAGCGGTGCGAGCCGCCGCCGCAACTAGCCGGGACGGCCGCTGTAGATCGAGCCGCCAGAGCGGCGGTGGCCGGTGGTACGAGACTGACGGTTCCGGTCACTAAGACCAGACCGGTCATTACTACTAAGACGCGCCAACGCATGCTGAATTCACCCTCCGATTTCCGGAAAGCCACCCGTAGACCCCGATACCAACAGATAGTAAAAGGGCCCGGCCGCATCGGCAAATCTTATTCAGGACCTTTAGAGGACGCAGAATCAGGGCGTTTCGGGCTGGGCGAGGTTGTCGTGGCACGCATGCAGGCTCTGCCGGAGCCTGAGGATCTGGGCGGGCCTGAGGCCAGCGAGCATTCTGGCTTCCAGCATCCAGACCTCGTCGCGGTATCGGTCGAGCAGATCCTTGCCGCTGAGGGTAAGCGAGACTACGAGCCGACGACGGTCCGCGCGATCGCGATGCCTTTCGATGAGCCCGCGTTCGGTCAGGGTAGTGATCATGTCGGCCATTGACTGGGCGGCGACGAAGGAGTGCCTGGCTAGCTGAGCTGTAGTCATATCCGAATGGCGCTCCAGCACGGTCAGTGCGGTGTATTGGAGCGCCGTGAGCCCGATGGGCCGGAAGATGTCGTCTAGCCGGGCGCGGATCACCAACTCGACCTGTTTGACGAGGTACATGAGCATGGGCTCCGGGCGAGCGGGCCCGGCGGTCAGCGCTTCGACATCCTGATCGCGGCCAAGGTCAAGCTCAAGGCGCTGGTCTGGCCTGACGGCGTTACCTGGCATCCGGACCGCGCAAGGTGGCAGTGACCATAGTGCGAGGTTACCGTTCCGGTGCCGCGGGCCGGCTGCCCGCGGCGACGCGGATGCGCTGGCTCAGAAAGGTCGCCTAGGCCCGGGACGGCGGCTGACTCCGGTGAGTCGGCCGGGGTCGTATCGGATGAACCGCGCCGGTCCGAGATCGAGGCCGCCGGCCACCGCGTTCAGGGTGCCGGGCTCGGCCACGGCGCCCCAGTGACCGGAGCTGACTCGGTGGCTGATCGCCAGGACCGCGGCGACGAGTTCGGCCGAGCTGAAGTCGCAGTGCCCGATGCTGGCCACGTAAGCCTGCCGAAGCAGGTCGCCGCTGCCGGCCGCGTCGACGCGGTGGCGATAGTAGTTTTCCTGCTGGACCGGGACGAGCTGGTCGGAGATGGTGTGGATATCCAGCTCGGGAACGGCCAGGTAGCCGAACGGGACCGAGGTGCGCTCAAGCGAGCGGACGGCGCTCCGGTCGGGGGAAATGTCCGCGTTCGCGGTGAGCGCGGCGAGGTCGCCGCGCAGGCTGGTGCCCGCGGCGCGGTAGAGGGCGGTGACCTCGCGCCGGTACGGCGACCGACGCAGCAGCCGGGTGAAGTCGTCTCCGCGGGTCCAGGTCGCGCTGCCGCCGGCGGCCTGGTCGATCGAGGGCCTGGCGAACTCGATGAAGTCGAGCGCGGTGAACGAGCCGGCGAACTCGACCTGGTACTGCGCGTCCTCTTGAGCCGCCGGGTCAGACGTCGGCGCGGGGGCCGCCATTCCGGTAGCCCAAGGAGGCACGTTCAGGAAGGCCATGGCCAGGGCGAGCCTGGCCTGCCCGGCCGGCGTCTGCTGAGCCTGGGCGGCGGCCTGCGCGAGGGTACCGGCGGTAGCGAGCGCCGCGTTCGCGTCGGCGAAGCCAGTGAGCTGAACGGGCTGGCCTGGCAGTAGCAACTGGGCGAGTGCGTACTCACCGGCGAGCTGGTAGTTATTCAGGTTGATCGCCCCGGCGACGATGCCGCAGGTGGTCAGCGCCCCGTCGATGCGCCCGGCTCCGTCCTGCGCCTCCAGCGCGCTGACCAGGCCGCCCATCGAGGTGCCGAACGCGAGCACCTGGGCAGGCCTTCCTGGCAGCACGCCGGATTCGACCGCGCGCAGGGTCTTGAACTGGTCACTGACCGCGGTGTCCAGCGCCCACAGCGACCCGTTCGGGTCATAGGAGGATCCGGCCAGCGCGTACCCGCGTGCGAGAAGCGCTGTCGCCGTGGCGGGATCGGGAGCGTCCGCGGCGGTCAGGTTTCCGAAGCCGTGACTGTACAGCAGTAGGGTTCCGTTCCACTGCGCGGGCAGGTCAGCTATCCAGGTAGTCCCGTCCGGCAGCGTGCCGGCGAACTGAGTCTCGGCCGCGGCCGCCGAGGCCGTCACAGTGCCCACCCCGGGCGCCATGGCCACGGCGCCAGCGAGAACGAAGATGCCGACCGTTACTCTCAGTGATCTCATGCCAGCTCCTTCGATTACTCGCCGAGCGTGTCGTGGTCAAGCAGCGGGCATATTCGAGCCGGGAATAAATCCGGGCTGAACGTAAATCATGCCAGAGCACATCAAAAATGTACAGGTTTCCTGAGTATTTATTAGCAGGAAACCTGATCACTTCTCGGTTGACGATCGTTGGCGATCTGCCTAATCTCTCGGCCTGGAGCGAGTTCGAGCCAAGGCCGCCCTAGCAGCCACCCAATCCACCCCAGGCCCCGACCGTGTCGTTGGCCTGGAACGACGACCCGTTCGCGCCAAACCCGAACGTCCGGTTATTCACGAACCCGCACGACGAGGTCTCTTCCACATTGGTCCAGTTGCCGAGGTCCAGCTTGTACTGGAACGACGCCCCAGCCACCGCCGGGATCGTCAAACTCCAGGTGTTCGTGCCGGTCTTGGTCATCGGAATCTCGGCCGCACCCCAGTCCTGCGACGACTTCATCCCAGTCCCGAGCGCACTGTAGTTCCCGCTCAGGAACACGGTGTCCCCAGAAGGCGTCCCAGCAGGCGCGGTCACGTTGATCACGGCCTGCGCCGCCCCGCACGCCCCCGGCCCGGTCCAGTTGGCGACGGCGTCATTCACGGTCCCGCCGTTCACCGACATCGACCGGTTACTGACGAACCCGCACGACGCCGTCTCCTCAGCGTTCGACCAGCTCCCGCCCAGCGTGTACTTGTAAGAGAGCGAAGCCGCCGAAGCAGCGTGCACGGTCGCCGTCCACTGAGTAGCACTCACCCGGGTCATCGCGATCCCGGCCGGCGACCAGTCCGGCGCCCCCTCACCGAGCGCGCTGAAGTTCCCGTTCAGGTACACGGTTTCCCCAGAGGCATCGGTGTTCACCGGGACCGTCACGTGCACGGCTTCCGTCACCGAACCAGTACCAGCCAAGGCACCCGCATACCGGTCAGCCACGACAGCCGGCGTATCCACCAGATGCCCGGCCGAGATGTCGATCGCCAGCCGCACGTACTGGGCCATCGCCCACATCAGCGGCGTCGACGAATTGTCGGGCGCCCCGAAGGTGAACCCGCCGGTCCCCGTGCTCCCGCCCCAGACCTGCTCAGAGATCTGGAACCCGGCGTTCGCCGCCCCCGCCATCGTCGACAGCATGGACTTGGCCGCCGTCAGGTTCCCGGAGGCGACGTCGTACTCGCCTCGCTCCCCAGTCAGCACTGGCCACGGATTCCCGACCCCGGCCGACGTGAAGTCTGCACCAGAAGAGGTCTCACCGTAGCCGTCGAAGTTGTACCGGTGGAAGATCGGCCCCTCTGGTGTCTGCACCGCCAGCTGGCTGTCCACGACCGGCAGCGTCTTCGCGATCTCCGCGGCCGCCGGCGCGACCACCCCGAGACGCGCCAGCTCCAGATAGCTCTGGTCGACAACGGTCCGGTCGTCGTGGTTGCCGCCACCGTTGGCGATCCCGATCGAGGTCCCGTTGTTCGGCGCCGCGTCCGGCGTGATCCGCAGGTAGTAGTCACCGTTCCCGTACGGTCCGGAAGTCGTGTAAGTAGAAGCATCCAACGCCTGCTCGAACGCGTCCGCCTTCGACAGGTAGGTCGCCGCGTCCGTCGAGTCCCCGTTGTCGGTCGCGATCACCGACGCGCACACCAGCCCGGCGATCTCGGCCGCCATGGTGGCCGGCGAGTAGCCGCCGATCTCCTCCCAGCGCTCCTCCGGCGTGGTCGGCCCGTTGGCGACCAGGTAATTGGCCAGGGGTTGGATATGCGGCCAAGCCGCCGAGCCGGTCGCCCCAAGCTGGTAGGCGAGAATGATCGGGTCGGCAACCTCGTCCATCTGCAAGGACCCGAATACCGCCGTCCCGTTCAAAAAAGTATTCTGCTTGACCGAGCCGTTGGAGTTTTCTTCAAACTGAAAGATGTAATTCAGCGCGGCATTAGCATCCGTGGCATCACCGGCCGCGAGCAGCGCCGATGCCATCTCATATTCATCGCGCGTCCAGACCGCGTGATACCCGTGCGCACCCCCGCTATTGGCACTGACGCTGGCTCCCCAGGGAACTGTCGGCGCGGCGACGAACCCGCCAGCAAAAGTCTTGTCCTCGTCAGCTTTCACCTCCATCAGCGAGACGTAGTACTGCTCCTTCAGCCCGCTGCTTCCGGTGACCGAGGAAGGAGCCGCGTTAAGGCCGCTGACCCAGGAATGCCATCCGCTTTGGAAAGCATTCTCCAGGGTTGTGAAGCCGCTGGTAAGCGACGCCGATGCGTCCGAGATCGCCGCGGCCTGGCTGGTATCGAACGCCAGCGCAAGCGTGAACGTGGTGCTGCCGCTGGCCGCGACCGGGATCTGCGCGACCTGGACGAGATGACCGGCCGTGGTCGCCGAGGTATAGGTCGCGGTGAGCGAATGGCTGCTGGCCAGTTGTGTGCTGCCGTCGCTGGACGAACCCGCGTAGCCGGTCGTCGTCTGCGCGAAGCCGGTCGAGGCCGCCAGCGCGCTCGACACCGTTCCGTTCGACGCGACGAGGTCGTTGCTGGAGGTGTCGGTGCCGCCGCTGTTGCCCATGCCGTCGTTGTTGAGCT
>DATNFM010000365.1:0-7441 GCA_035606435.1 Streptosporangiaceae bacterium
CCAGTGGGTCGCGTCGCAGGAGATCCAGTCGGGCAGCGGCGCCGAGCCCGGCGGGTAGAACTGCAATTCCAGGTAGGCCGACCCGGCGTGCTGCGAGCTGACCTTGGGATCGACGATGTTGCTGTCGGAGTCAGGCGTGCACGTCGACAACTGCTCAGGGTAGGACTTGTCGGCGCACAGCGCCATCCCGAACCAGAACGCGACGTGCTGCTCGAAACTGTAGATCCGCTTGCCGGGCACAGCGCTCGGCGGCGGATCGACCGGCAGCGTCAGCTGCCACCGTGCCCGGTTGCCTGAGCCGGGCACATTGGAGTCGAACCACACGCCCGGCTCGTCGTGGCCGACGTAGTGGCCGTAGGCGGTCAATGGGTTGTAGACATCGGGGCATTGAACGCTGACCGAAGAATCTGAGTAGCCAGGTCCGTTCGCGCAGTTGACCGCCATCCGGTCCGGCGCGTTCGCGGTCGGCTGGTGATGCGTACTGGCCTGCGCTGGCAGTAATCCGCCGGTTGCCAGGGCCGCCGCGCACGCTACTCCGGTAGCCCCGATGATCCATCCTCGCGTGAGTACCTTGCCCGTCCGCTGCCGCATACGGCCTCCACTCCGTATCGTGCGAAACCACTTCTGACGCGTCGTCCCGAAGGACGGCACGAATCCGACGATGTACCCGCGAGCCAAGCTCTGCAATAGGCAAATCGTCATTGAGCAATTACGGAAAGCAACTCACGCGGGGTTGATTGCGCCGCCACAGTGAGTTAAGACTTGTACGGGCGCCGGGCTGGCGGGGGACCGCCGGTGCTTGCGATCGGGCCATTGCCGACGTCCGGGGCGGGCAATCCGAGGAGATCTCAAGTGCCTCATTTTGACTACGTGTATCACGGTGCGGCGGCGGCGAACTGCGTTGCGTTAGGGGCAGTGGCCCCAGGCAACCCGGCACCAAACCTGCAGGGCCTGGCCGGGACCGCCGGAGCGGCGCTACCCGCGTTAGGCGGGCTTCCGGGCGCTGGATTCGGCGGGATTGCGGGGGTCGCCGGCCGGGTGCCTTACACCTGGCCAGCGATTACCGCGGCAACCCTGATAATCGGCCTGTATCCGCCGGGTGCGCATCCGGCCTACGAAGCCAACTGGCGGATAGCCAACCTGCGGATGGCGGCCTACACGGCGCCCGGCGGCCGGCTGCGGCGCACCCCGTTGCTCGGCAACCTGGAGACCTCGGAGCGGCGCTACCTGTCGTACTTCATGGGCATGAACCTGAGCACCTACTGCGCCCTCGTCAGCGGCTTCACGTTCCCCATGCACTTCGCGCGCTTCAACGCCCTCAACGGCGGGGTCGGTGTGTCGCACACCCAGAACGGCGCCTTCGCCGCCGCCAACCTTCCCGACATCGCGCTGATCAACCCGGGGAACGGAACCTGCCAGTCCTGGGAGGCCAAGGGCCGGGTCGGGGCCGCCGCCGTGGGCGGATTCGCGGCCGGGGGAGTAGCCGCGGTGCTGGCCGGAGCCATCAACCAGGCGCGAAAGGTCAACTCCTTGCTGGTCGCCGGTGCGCTCGTCGCTCCTAACGCCTGGATTGCCTCGGTAGCTAGGCTGGATCCGACGACCTTCTGGTGCCTGGACCTCGATGATCCACCGAACAGGAAGCGAGGTGCCGACGATATGGATGCCTCAGCGAGCGAACCGTTCTACAACGAGTTCTACCGGCCGTTCGTAGAGATGGCCTCAGACTCGACCACCACGGTCTCCTTCGGCGGCCAGGACTACGTGGTCGCCGACCTACCCGGCACTGGCGTCAAGGTCGGGCTCGACCAGCGGATCGACCGGCTGTACACGCGGAATCCGGCCAAGCGGCCGAGAACCGGCGGCGACAGCCGGACCCCAGCGGATGCGGTGCAGGCGATCGAGGACTACATCTCGGCCGGCTATCCGCAGGACGCCGTCAACCCTGACCGGTACGTCTCGCCCGAGGGAATCTACGTCGAAGCGGTCGAGAGCGACATCACGCAGCCTCCGCCGCAGTAACCAGTGTGGTGGGGGCTATAACAACCCCAACCCTTCGGGGGGACGGCCTTCCGGGTCATGTCCGCCTTCCCGGCCCGCCCGTCCGTCCGACAGCCCCTAGAACCGCTTCAGGTCTGCTGGCGCCATTTCCAGCGTCCGTAAGGGGCGCTTTCCGCTCGGCCCGCCGAAGACTCTTCGGCCAGCCAGCGGTGGATGGTCTGGTGGGCGATGTCCTGGCCGTCGGCGGCCAGCAGGTCGGCGATCGTGCGCACGGTCAGGCCTCGGACGCCGGCCGACTTGAGCACCGCGATCGTCCTGAGCCGGGCCGGATGGTCGGCGTCCGGCGCCGCGTGATGGCCTGCTGGTGCCTGCCAACCCAGTTCGCGAAGCGGCGGGGCCGCGATGGCGGGCGGGATCACGGCCGTCGGGAGGATCGGGCGGTCGGCCCCGGCCGCCCGGCTCCTTGCGTGGTAGCGAGCCCAGCGAGTGCGGTAGTCGTCGCCAAGGGCCTCGGCGACGAGCGAGTCTGGCTCAGGGCGCAGCCAGCCGAAGCGCTCGGCGATCGGGCCGATCTCCTCGTGCTCGATCCGGTAGAACTTCACCGGCAGCACTCGCCCAGTCCGGCCCTGCTGGACGATTCCGCTGCCGGGATGGTGCAGGCTCGCGAGGTCGGCCGCGATCCGCACGTTGTCAGGGATGATGAGCCTGGCGTCGGCCTCTGAGCTGACGCCAAGACCGATCCGCAGCGCGCACTGCGACTTCAGGTCGGCGGAACCGGTCATCGTGACGGTGCCCCGCTGGGTCGCCATGATCAGGTCGATGGCCTCCGAGCGGCCGGTCATCACCAGCCGGGTCGCAAGTCCGGCCAGCGTCGCGTTGGTGACCCCGCCCTCGGTAAGCCGGGGCCCGCCGGTGCCGATGCCCAGGATGACCGCCACCTCGTCGCAGATCAGCAGGATCGCGGGCTCTCTTGGCGACGGCTTGATCTTCTCCCCGCCGCTGAACGACCGGGCCCGCAGGTCCACGGCCCGCAGCAGCGCCCGCAGCATCTTCTCGGCTTCCTCGCGGTCGGTCGCCAGCCAGTCGATGACCGGCCACCGGGCGCGGTTGGCCAGCCAGGGCTGGATCCACGGCACGGCCATCCGGCCACCCTTCAGGTCGATCGCGAAGATCAGCACGTCGGGACAGCGGGCAAGCTGGGCGAGCAGCACGTTCAGCAGGTTCGACTTGCCAGAACCGCGCAGGCCCACGATCAGCGTCGCGACCTCGCGCAGGGTGACGCTGCAGACCCGGCCGTCCTGGTAGAGCCCGATCGGGATGGGTGTGGTGATGCTCAGCGGTTCGTGCTCGGCCGGGAACGAGACGGTCTTGGCGAGCACGTCGCGCTCGGTGACGTGCAGGATCACCTCGTGCGCGTGCTGGCCGCGCTCGAATCTGAGCGAGCCGTGCCGCAGCCTGGCCGCGATCTCGAGGCGCTCGGCCGCCCCGGCCAGTGACTGGTAGGTGACGCGACCTGACCCGGGCAATCGAAGATGCACCAGGTAACCGGCCCTGGTGTCTTCCTGGCTCGTGAACTCGACCCCCTGGTAGCCGATTCGGGCGAGCAGATCGGGCCACTTGCGTTGCTGGCGTTCGGCGGCCGAGCCTTGCCGAGCTAGCCTGGCCCGCTCGGCCGCGCGTTCCTGTCCCCGCGCGACGGCGGGATACCACGAGATCAGCGCGACAGCGGGTACAAGCAGTGCCCCGACCGTGAGCACCGACCAGGCGGTCGTCGTGGCAACGTAGGCGAGCCAACCCGCCGCGGCCGCGCCGCAGGTGCACGTATACAGGGCCAGCGGACCGGTCCTGGCAGTCAGCATCGCGGCCAGCACCGGCAGGACGCACACGACGATCCCGGCCGCGATCAGCGTCAGGACCGGCCGCCCCACGACATGGGCCAGCGCCGCCGCGCCGAACAGCCCTGCCGTGACCGCCGTACCCGCCAGCAGTGCCCGGCGCATGGGCTGGCCGCCACTGCGCGGGCTGATGTCTTCGGGTTGGTACGGCATGCGGTCAGCGGTTCGTGGCCACATCCCAGAGTTCCTCGTGTGGGCGGGGGTTCTCGATGCGTTCCATCTCCGCCGCGTGCGCCACCAGGTGGATGGCGTGAGCCTCGGCGGCGAACTCGCTCATCCCCGCGACCGTGGCCGCGATCTCCTCCAGATGCTCGGGTACCGACGGGTGGACGGGAAACTCGGAGGTCAGTCGCTCGGCAACCCCGGAGACAGCGGCGGCCAGCGTGTCGAACAGCCGGGGGAGCCCGGCCAGGAACGAGTCCAGGTCAACTGCGCTTTCCGGCGCCCAGGCGCCGATGTATTCGCTGACCGCCTCAGTGACGGCATCGATGTGAACACTCACCGATTGGTGCTCCCGAAGATTGCGTCTAGATCCCGGATTCCTGCTATCACCCACACTTGCTTTTTGGCATTTTTCTGGGCGTTCTGCAAGGGCTAGACCTCCGACCTGCGGAAATTGTGACCGGCATCTGGCCGGGTGATTCTGGCGGCGCAAATTTTTATGCAAATATTGCGGTTGTTGTTTGATATTGTGTTTGATGTGACTGCCGGGTCGGCCATGTGCCATAAGCGAGAGAGGTACCCGGCTGGGGGTTGATCGCCGGGCGAGCGCGAGGTCCGCCGTTCTTCGTGGTTTCTGGTCGCGACGGAATCCGCGGAGAGGAGGTGATCGAGGATGGATACGTATCCGGACAATGCGACGGTGCCGGTTGCAGTCTGGCTGGAGTTCCTGGCGGCGCACGGAGTTGGTGACGCAGTGACCGGGCGGGTGAGCCAGGTTGCGCCGTTTGGGGCGTTCGTCGAGTTCGGCGGCGGAATTTACGGGCTGCTGATGCGCCCGTGCTGGCGGGAGGAGCCGGAGGCTGGCCGCGGTATCGAGGTCAGAATCGGCGTCGTCGACGAGGAACGTCGGCGGATAAGCCTGCAGCCCGCTTGATAGCGTCGAGTTGATGTGGGCGTCGGGTTTGACGGTTGGCGGCCTGGCTCGGTGGCGGGTCAGGCTGCCCCGGCGCCCGGCGGTGTCCTTGGCCGGGGTCGGAGTTCTGGGTGGTCGGTGTTTCTGGCCCGGCGGGAGGTGGGCCCATGACCGAGTTCGCGGTGCCGGCCGATGCCCGGGCCCAGTTCCGGGCCGGGCTGACCATGCCGACGGCGAGTTGCGCCCCCGGATTCACCCAGGCGAACCTGGTCGTGCTCCCGCAGGACGTGGCGCGCGAGTTCGAACTCTTCGCGCGGCGCAACCCCAAGCCGTGCCCGGTCCTCGACATCGCCGAACCCGGCAGCCCGCGGACCCGGCTGGCACCCGACGCCGACCTGCGAACCGATCTGCCCGCCTATCGGGTCTGGCGGGACGGCGAATGCACCGCCGAGCCGACGGACCTGCTCCAGTACTGGCGCGACGACTTGGTCGCGTTCTTGATCGGGTGCAGCTTCACGTTCGAACGGGCGCTGCAGTCGGCCGGGGTGCCGGTCCGGCATCTGGAACAGGGCACGAACGTGCCGATGTTCATCACCGACCGCCAGTGCCAGCCGGCCGGACGGTTCGCCGGTCCGCTCGTCGCCTCGATGCGGCCGGTGCCAGCTGAACTGGTCGCGACCGCTGAGGCTGTCACGGCCGGGTACCCGGCGGTGCACGGCGCGCCGGTGCACTCTGGCGATCCGGCTGAATTGGGGATCGCCGATCTGACCAGGCCCGACTTTGGCGATCCGGTTCGGTTGGAACCCGGTGACGTGCCGATGTTCTGGGCTTGCGGAGTCACGCCGCAGGCGGTTCTGATGAGGGCGAGACTGCCATTCGCGATTACGCACGCCCCTGGGCACATGCTGATCACCGATCGGTCAGATTCCGATTGGGCGGGGTGGGCGGCGGGGTGGGCGGCGGGGTGGGCGGGGTAGCCGGTGGTTGAGGTTGGTTAGCGGGTCCGGAGCGTCGGGCCGGTCTGTGCTGGCCTGCGGGTCGGCGCCCGACGAGTCCCGCGCGCCGGCCCGGCCCGCGCGCGCCAGCCCCGGCCCGCGGACGCCAGCCCGGCCCGCGCGCCAGCCCGGCCCGCGCGCGCCAGCCCGGCCCGCGCACGCCAACCCCGGCCCGCGCACGCCAGCCCCGGCCCGCGCACGCCAGCCCCGGCCCGCGCACGCCAGCCCCGGCCGACCAATCCGGATACCCCGACGCACCCGACTATCGGGCCGACCACCCAGCTTCCCGGCCTGCGTCACTAATTTGCCGGGCCCGGCAGGTCAAGCAGATGCTGGAGCACCGCAGGATCACCATCGGTAATCTCGACGATCTTCGTCCGACTGGCCGCGCCCGTGACCAGCGTCACGGCATCGCGGCGAAGGCCGAACGCCTTCGCGACGGCCGCTAGAGCTGCCTCGGTGGCCTTGCCATCGGTAGCCCGGGGTGCGACCCGCACGACCAGTGCGCCGCCCAGGCTGCCACCGACGCCTGGCCGAGTCGAGCCCGGCCGGACCCTGATTGTTACCCGCATGGTTCCAGCCTGCAGGTCGGCTGCGGTCGGCGCAGCGATTGGCTCGACTTGGCAATCCGGGTGGTGCAGTTTCGGGCGGCGCCAAGGGATCTGCGGCGGTTCGATCAGCATTGTTCCTGACTGCAGCTAGTTATTAGAGAGTCAATTCGATTACTGATCGTGACTGTCAGAGGGGTTCGTTAAGATTAGCGATAGATCGGGACGGCCAGGGAGGGACGGACAGGGAGGTGAGCATGAGGCAAGGTCATTGCGAGATCCCGTTGGCGGGTGATGGCGCGGGTGGTGGCCTGTCCTGGTCCTGGCATCTGGATCTTGAGGCTCTTCTGGCCGCTGTGTCCGAGCCCGCACCGTGGAATCGTCAGTCTCGGCCTGCTTTCCGTCCGGCAGAACCTGTGCGCCGATCTGGGCCGGTTGCTCCGGCGACTGCTGGACCCCCAGATGCCGGACCCACGCACGGTCGGTCCCCGGCTGCCGGGCCGTCGGCTGCCGGGCCGTCGGCTGGCGGGTCTTCTGACGGCGGGTCCTCAGCTACTAGTGAGCCCTTGGATGGCCAGCTCTCGGACGCTGGGTCCTCGGACGCTGGGTCCTCGGAAGCTGAGGTCTCGGACGCTGAGGTCTCGGACGCTGGGTCCTCGGCTAGTGAGCCCTCGGATGGCCAGGTCTCGGACGGTGAGTTCTCCGACGCTGGGTCCTCGGACGGTGGATTCTCGGACGCGGCGGCGGACGGCGCTGTTCCTGGTGAGCGGGCCGGTTCGCTGGCCGGTCCGGCCGATGCCGATCCGGTGGGTCGGGCCGGTCCGGTGGATCCGGTGGAGGCGGATTTCGCGGATTACCTTGATGCGGTGGACGGGGGCCGTGCGTCGGTTGTCCCGTTGCCGGTGGTGGCGGGCCGGGTCGCGGAGGTGT
>DATNFM010000366.1:0-37276 GCA_035606435.1 Streptosporangiaceae bacterium
GGTTGCCGGAGCGACCGCCAGATTGCCCGAGCGACCGCCAGATGGGCTGCCGGGCTGGAGCGACTCCGAAGGCCGGGACTGCTTTCATGATCGCGTTGAGTTTTCGCCTGACGGCGATTGTCGTAAATCGGACATAGAGGCATTCATTTTTGATCACGATGATTTTTCGGCCGTGATCCGGGTAAATCACCGTGATCACTGATCTGGGAGACGGCGGCCGGTCAGGATCGTGGAGAGTTTCCGCCTGGTGGAGCGTTGACCGCGGATTTCCGCGGCTAACTCTCCCCCCCAACGACAACTCTCCCCGGTAAACCGGGCATTTCGGGCAGTTTCTTGCTCGTGGCGATTATCGGCAGGCGTGTGCCAGGTCTACGCACCGGCCAAGGAGGCCAGAACATCGCGCGGCGGCCTACCCGGCGGCCTACCCGTCACCGGACTTGGGCCGGTCAGTCCCGCCAGGACCGCCAGGACCGCCGGGACCGCCGGGACCGCTAGGACCGCCGGGATCGGTCCAGCGGGCCTTGCGCATGTCCAGCTTCGATGGCTTGCCGTCGGTTCCGGTCCGCAACGGCGTTCGCTCGGCCTTGTAGTGCCGGAGCGCTTCGCGTTCGTGCCCATCGAGAAATCGACCGTCGGAATGGACGACCCGCCACCAGGGCACTCCGCCGCCCCACAGTGCCATGACCCGGCCGACCTGGCGAGGGCCGCCGTCACCGATGTACTCGGCGATGTCGCCGTAGGACATCACCTTGCCGGGCGGGATCGACTCCGCGACATCGAGCACCCGGCTCGCGTAGTCGGTCGGGCCCGCCTCAGCCTGGGTCACGAGGCCGGTCCTGGCCGGGCGGGTTGGCCGGACTGGGCGGACTGGCCGGACTGGCCGGATCGGATCGCGGGCCTGGATCGACGTTTGGCTGGTCTGACCAGAAGTCGCGCGACAGGTACGGCCAGTCCTGGCTCGATTTATCCGATCCGGGCCCAGGCGCGGCCGACCCGGCCAACTGGCTCGGTGGATCCCGGTAGGCCGGCGGCGGGTAAGCGGGCGGCGGGTAACTGGGCGGCTGATAGGGCGGCTGATAGGGCGGGGCCGGGGCTGGCACCTGATACGGAGGGGGCACTGGTGGGGGCGCAGTCGGGGGCGCCGGATACGCCTGCGGCGGGTAACCCGCAGGCGGATACCCCTGCGGCGGGTAACCCGCAGGTGGGTGCCCAGGAGGCCGGTGCTCAGGAGGCGGATAGTCGGGTCCCTGGTACACCGGCGGCTGATAGGCCGGGTTCTGATACCCCTGCCCGCCATACCCAGGCGCCTGATACTGCCCAGGCACCTGGAACTGCCCCGGCACCCGGAACTGCCCCGGCGCCTGGAACTGCTCAGGCCCCGCGAACTGCCCCGGCACCGGATACCCCGCCGGCGGAGGCACGTAGAACGGACCACCGCCCAAGCTGGCCAGCCGCACCGCCTCCCGCCGCCGGTCAGCGACCCCGACGGCAAGCCGCCACCCGGAGAACGCGGTAAGCAGCAAGAACAACGCCGCCAACCCAGCCAGTTCAAGCAGCGACTGCCGACTTCGAGGCGGAATCGGAACCGGCGGCACGTCATTGCGTCCGCCCCCGAAGAACCCAGCATCGACTGCCTTAGCGCGGACCAGCCGAGCGTGGTGGTTCACCTTGGCCAGCCGCCCGGCGAACCGCAGCGCCGAATCCGCGTCCACGGTGCCGAACCCGACCTCGTCGTCGTACCCGCCCGGCGGCCGGTGCGACGTCGACCACATGATTGCCCGCCGAACCTCGGGCGCGGTCAGCTTCGGGTACTCGGACCTGACCAGCGCGACGACTCCAGCCGTCAGTGCGCACGCCGGGCTGGTGCCGCTCACGACCCAGTAGAGGCTGTTCCGCCCTTGCGCGGGCACCCCCACCCCGGGCGCGGCGACCTGAACGGACAGGTTGTCGCTGGAGAAGTACGCGGGATGCCCGGTCCGTCCGAGCGCCGCCACCCCGATCACGCCCGGGTAGTCCGCCGGGAACGAGTACGGGGCGTGCCCCTGGCCGCGCGAGGTCTGCGCATCCCCGGAGTTGCCCGACGACGCGACCACGATGACGTTGTGCGTCATCGCGTACTGCAGCGCGGACCGAACGATCAGGCTGGGCTCGTTGTAGCCAAGTGACATGCTGATCACCTTGGCGTGACGCCTGACCGCATACCTGATCGCCGAGGCGAGCTCATGCTGACCTCGCGCGGGCGGCTCGTGCTGATACGCCGAGTAACCGGGATCGGACCGGTCGGTAATCACCCGAATCGACAGGATCTTCGCGTCGGGCGCGACGCCGAGGATGCCGGAGGACCGGTTGCTCCCATGCCCGTGCCCGGCGATCAGGGACGCCATCCACGTACCGTGTGCCCCCCAGTTCGGGTTGCTCGGCGGCGTGTGCACGCCAGTCAGGTCGGGACCGGTGATCACCGACCCGGCCAGGTCGGAAACCCCGAAATCGACCCCGCTGTCGATGACGGCGACGGTCACGCCATGCCCTCGCGTGACCTGCCAGGCGCTCGGCACGTTGAGCGAGTCGAGTACCCAAAGCTGCCGTTGCCGCACAATATCCGCGCTCGCCGGACTCGCCGCGACCAATGGCAGCGTCAGTGCGACCGCGATCGCGACAAACATTATGGAGAAACGCATTGCGCCGCGTTTTATCCCAGCAGCCACGAGGCCGGTCAAACCCGGCCGGCCCCCGGGCCGCACTCGGGCGCCCCTCAGCATCCGGGACCTCCCGGGCAGTGCGGCACCGGCGGAGGCACCCCGAGCGGGGCAGCGATTTCGACGGCCACCCCGCGCGCGAGGCTGGTCATCTCGAGATAGGCGTACGAGTCACTCGCGACCGGCACGGCGGGCCGCCCGTCGGCATAGCCGGCCGTCGCCATCACGAGGTAAGAACCGGAGCCGACCACCCAGGCCAGCTGACGTTGCTTCGTCCCGAACGCCGCCGCAGGCGTCCCCGGCACAGAAACCGGCCGCAGTAGCACGTGGTTCGAGGTCGCGCCGTCCGAGGTAGCCGTGTCTCCGGTCAGGTATTTCGCCGCCGAGGTCGCGCCCTCTTCGCTGTGCAGGACGGCAACGCCAACGGTCAGCACCAGACTGTTGCTCGAGTCGGTGTAGGTGGCGCGCAGCACAGTCTGGCAGCCGTCCCGGTCGAGCATGGAGACGAGGTTCTTGCCGCCGGCCGCCGCCCGCGTGCACGGTGCCTGCTTAGCGATTCCGAGGCGCCGGGCCAGCAACTTGAGCGAGCCGGGCACGCCGATCTGCTGGCCGACCAGATCGTAGTGCACCCTGGCCGGGAACAGCCTGGTCTTGGGCGTGGTGCGCCACCGCTGGCCTACCTCCCACGCCTCGATGCGCTGCCTTTGCGCATCGGTAAAGTGGCGCGGCATGAACTGCTGGGAGATCCCGTACCCGGCCGCCGCCATGCCGAGCACGCCAACCGCGACGATGCCCCCCGCGAGCCCAGGCCGACGCCTCCGACCGCGGCGGTGGACAGCCGGGGACGGGATCGGCGGGTCTGTCCCGCCAACCTCGCCTGGGCTTCCCGGCTGAATTGCCACCTGACGATGTTAAGCCCGCGTTTTGGTCGCGCCTACCATAACCGGCCCGCCCTGCCTCGTTTAGTCCGCCTGTCTTAGTAAGTTGGCAGCGCCGGATCGACCGTACTGATCCAGGAAAGGATGCCGCCGCCGACGTGCACGGCATCGCTAAATCCGGCGTTCTTCACCACGGCCAGACATTCCGCGCTGCGCGCGCCCGACTTGCAGTGCAGCACAAGTCGCTTGTCCTGCGGCAGCGTTTCAAGCGCCGCGCCCGAGAGAATCTCGTCCTTCGGGATCAGCACCGCACCGGGGATCGAGACGATCTCGTACTCGTTCGGCTCCCGCACGTCGACCAGGTAGATGTCGTCCTTGCGATCGAGCATCTCCTTCAGGGCCGCCGCCGTGATCGTCGAGCCGGCCGCCGCATCCTGAGCCTGCTCAGAGACCGCGCCGCAGAACGCGTCGTAGTCGATGAGCTCGGTGATCGTCGGGTTCTTGCCGCAGATCGCGCAGTCCGGGTCCTTCTTGATGTTCAGCGTGCGGTAGTTCATTTCGAGGGCGTCGTAGATCATGAGGCGGCCGACCAGCGGGTCGCCGATCCCGGTCAGAAGCTTGATCGCCTCAGTCACCTGGATCGACCCGATCGAGGCGCACAGCACGCCGAGCACGCCGCCCTCGGCGCACGACGGCACCATGCCGGGAGGCGGCGGCTCCGGGTAAAGGCAGCGGTAGCACGGACCGTTCTCGGCCCAGAACACGCTGGCCTGCCCGTCGAACCGGAAGATCGAGCCCCATACATACGGCTTACCGAGCAGCACGGCCGCGTCGTTGACCATGTACCTGGTCGCGAAGTTGTCGGTACCGTCCACGATCAGGTCATACTGGCCGAAGATCTGCATCACGTTATCGTTGGTCAGCGCCTCTTCGTGCACCACGACGGTGACGTAGGGGTTGACCTCCTTGATGCTGTCCCGCGCCGAAAGCGCCTTGGGCCGCCCGACGTCGGACTGCCCGTGGATGATCTGACGCTGCAGGTTCGACTCGTCGACCACGTCGAAGTCGATGACGCCCAGCGTGCCGACTCCAGCGGCGGCCAGGTACAGCAACGCGGGCGAGCCAAGACCGCCCGCCCCGACGCAGAGCACTTTCGCGTTCTTCAGCCGCTTCTGCCCGGTCATCCCCACGTCCGGGATGATCAAGTGCCGGGAGTAGCGCTTGACCTCGTTCACGCTGAGTTCGGAAGCCGGCTGAACCAGCGGCGGCAGTGACACTGTCATCTCCAAAGTAGCGATGTTCTCAACAGCTTAGGAAAACCACGAGGCCTGGCCGAGCATTCCGTAGTACCGACTCGGCCTTCCGTAGTGCCCACCAGTCATCCGTCAAGATCGACTGTCAGTGCCTACAGGTACAACGTAGCCATGGCAGAACCAAATTCACCGCAGCCACCACAGCCACTGGCGCAGGCGCCGGTCCCGGTCCCAGTCCCGGTCGGAGCCGACCGCCTCACTGGCCAGTTAGTCCACCTACCCGCAGCCCGCCCCCGCCGACCGCTGCCTGACGCGATCGCGATCCGCCAGATCACCATCCCGCAGGCCGTTCCGCCGTACGACCCAGACGACACCGCGACCGTCGACCCACCTTGGCCCGCAGCGACACCGTGGCCGACATCGTCGTCACCGTGGTCAGTAGCTACACAGCCGGAAGCTACCGCTAGGCCAGAAAAAACACGGCCGGCGGCAACCGCGCGGCCAGAAGCGGCGCGGCCGAAAGCGACCCCCTTGCCGCCGACGGCGGAAGTAGCCCCGTGGCCGACGGCGGAAGTAGCGGCCGCAGCGGCACAAATGCACGATATGCCCTGCTTCGCCGAGCGTTACTCCGCCGGCCCGTGGCCCAGCCAGTTCGCCCAAGCCCTGGCCGAGACCCTGGCCGGCACCCGCCCGCGCAGCCAACTCGCCCCCTGGACCAGCATCAAGGCCCGGCGAAGGATCAGTCAGCTAAGCCCCGTCCTCGCGACGACCAGCCAGCCAAAGCTCAAGCGCGTGATCGTCACCTCCCCCGCCTACGGCGTCCTAGAAATGACCGTCGTCGTAGACATAGGCCAAAGAGTCCGTGCCTTAGCCGTCCGTCTGGAACGCACCGACTCCCCCAAACAACCCAGTTCGTCCCCAGGTCCCGCCGTTTCAACGCGCACCGGTCCAGCCGACCCGACCCGCCCAGCCTGCAAGCCGACCACGCCAGCCGACCCGACCAGCTCAGATACCCCCATCGAGCCCCGCTGGCGCTGCACCGCCATAGAAGCCGCCTAACTACTTCCGCCAGCTACTGGCCGAAGCTACTCCCGGTCTGCCCACGCCTCGCCTCGAGTCCGCGTTCCCTCGCCCAGCCGTCCCCGCCCGCCCGGGCCCGCCTCACCCGACCCCTCACACACCAGCACCATCGACCCGCAGCCCCTCCACGACCCGCCGCCGCCGCACCCCGACCCGCAGCCCCTCCACGACCCGCCCGGCGACAGCGCCGGGGCCGTCGGCCCGTAGACGCGCGCGCCCGCCTCGGCCGGATACCGGCTGAGGCGGGCGCGTTGGACGAGCGTGCGCTGTGGTTAGCGGTTTCTCGGGTCCCCGTGGCAGACCTTGAACTTCTTGCCTGAGCCGCACGGGCAGGGTTCGTTCCTGCCTACCTTCGAGTAGTCGACAGCCTTGCCGGAGCCGGTGCTCTCGACGGATCGACCGCTGCCGTCTTCACTCGGTGCGCTGTAGTTGAGGCGGGAAGGCCGCTTGGGCTGGGCCAAGCCGCGCGGTGCAAACGCGGCGGGTACCGCGTCTTCCGCCCCGTCGCCCTGCCCGGCCTTGGCTTGCGCCGGCGCTTGGGCTTGAGGCCGTGCTTGCTGCTGCCGGCCCTGGGGTTGCCTGGCCTGCTGCTGCCTGCCTTGGGTGCGGGGCCGGGTTCGACCACCGTTCACGGGCGGGGGCGCATCCTGGACACCAACCGCCGCGCCTTCGGCCCATTCGCCGTCCGGACCCGCTTCGCCGACGATCGGGTCCTGCTGGACCTCGACCTGCAGCTGGAACAGGTTGCCGACCGACTCTTCCTTGATCGCTTCCATCATCGCGTTGAAGAGGTCGAACCCCTCACGCTGATATTCGATTAGTGGGTCACGCTGTGCCATCGCCCGCAGCGAGATGCCCTCGCGCAGGTAATCCATCTCGTACAGGTGCTCGCGCCACTTGGTGTCGAGAACCGACAGGATCACTCGCCGCTCTAGCTCGCGCAGGACGTCCGAGGTGAGCTCTTCTTCACGTCTGTCGTAGGCGGCCTGTGCGTCTTCCTGCATCCGGGCCGTGATGTTTTCAGTGCTGAGGAACGAGCGCTCGCCGCCTTCTTCCTCAACGAGCTCTTCGATAGTCGTGCCGACCGGATACAGCCGCCGGAAGGCACGCCACAGTTCCTCCAGGTCCCACTCTTCAGCGAAACCCTCGCTGGTCGCCTGGGCGACGTAGTCGGCGACCACCTCGTTAATCATGTCGCGGATCTGCTCATGCAGGTCCTCGCCGTCCAGCACGCGATGGCGTTCCTTGTAGATGACCGTGCGCTGACGGTTCATCACGTCGTCGTACTTGAGCAGGTCTTTGCGGATCTCGAAGTTGAGCTGCTCGACCTGGGTCTGAGCCGACCGGATCGACCTCGTGACGGCCTTGCTTTCGAGGGGCACGTCCGGCGCCGTCTTGGCCCATTCGAGGAATTGAGCGACCCGCTCGCCGTTGAACCTGCGCATCAGGTCGTCCTCGAACGACAGGTAGAACCTGGACTCACCGGGGTCACCCTGTCGGCCGGACCGGCCACGAAGCTGGTTGTCGATTCGCCGCGACTCGTGACGCTCGGTGCCGAGCACGTAGAGCCCGCCCAGGGACACGACCTCATCGTGTTCCTCTGCGACGGCTCGCTTGGCCTTTTCGACCGCCTCGGGCCAGGCGTCCTCGAAGTCTTCGGGCGTCTCGACCGGAGACAGGCCGCGTTGGTGCAGCTCAAGGTCGGCGAGAAACTCGGGATTTCCGCCAAGCATGATGTCGGTACCACGACCGGCCATGTTGGTCGCGACCGTGACCGCGCCCTTGCGGCCGGCCTGAGCCACGATCGTCGCCTCCCGCTCGTGGTACTTCGCGTTCAGTACCTCGTGCGGCACGCCCTGCCGCTTCAGCATGCGCGAGACGACCTCGGACTTCTCGACGCTGACGGTGCCGACCAGTACCGGCTGGCCGGCCTCATGCCGCTCGGCGATGTCCTGGACCAGAGCATCGAACTTGGCCTGCTCGGTCTGGTAGATCACGTCCTTCTGGTCGAGCCTGATCATCGGCTTATTGGTCGGGATCGGGACCACGCCGAGCTTGTAGGTCTGGTGGAACTCGTTCGCCTCGGTCATGGCCGTACCGGTCATGCCGGCGATCTTCTCGTAGAGCCTGAAGTAGTTCTGCAGTGTGATCGTGGCGAGCGTCTGGTTCTCGTCCATGATCTTGACGCCCTCTTTGGCCTCAATCGCCTGGTGCATGCCGTCGCTGTAGCGGCGGCCGTGCAGGATGCGGCCGGTGAAGTCGTCGACGATCAGTACCTCGCCGCCGGAGACGACATAGTCCTTGTCCTTCTTGAACAGCTCCTTCGCCTTAATCGCGTTGTTCAGGAAGCCGACAAGATGGGTGTTGGAATGGTCGTAGAGATTGTCGATGCCAAGCCAGTCCTCGACCTTGGCCACGCCTGACTCGAGAATGCCGACGGTCTTCTTCTTCTCGTCGACCTCGTAGTCGCCTTCGCCGTCCGAACCGCGCCGCAGCCGGGGCACGATCTTGGCGAACTCGCTGTACCAAACGCTGTTCTGATCGGCCGGACCGCTGATGATCAGTGGCGTCCTGGCCTCGTCGATCAGGATCGAGTCGACCTCGTCAACGATCGCGAAGTGATGGCCCCGCTGGACGCACTCGTCCTCGGCCCAGGCCATGTTGTCTCTGAGGTAGTCAAAGCCGAACTCGTTGTTGGTGCCGTAGGTGATGTCGGCCGCGTACTGCTTGACCCGCGTTTCCGGCTCCATATCGGCGAGAATCACGCCGACCTCAAGCCCTAGGAAGCGGTGTACCCGGCCCATCCACTCGGCGTCGCGCTTGGCCAGGTAGTCGTTCACCGTGACGATGTGGACGCCCTCGCCCGCCAGCGCGTTCAGGTAGGCGGCGAAGACACCGGTCAGCGTCTTGCCCTCACCGGTCTTCATCTCAGCGATGTTGCCGAGATGCAACGCGGCTCCGCCCATGAGCTGCACATCGAAGGCGCGCTGGCCCAGGGTCCGCTTCGCTGCCTCCCGTGCGGCCGCGAACGCCTCTGGCAGCAGGTCATCCAGCGTGTCGCCGTCGGCGTAGCGCTGCTTGAACTCGGCGGTCAAAGCGCGGAGCTCGGCGTCGCTGAGCGCCTCGTACTCATCTTCAATCGAGTTGACCTGCTCGCTTAGCCGCACAAGCTTCCGCTGGATCTTGCCCTCGCCAGCGCGCAGGACCTTGTCAATGATTGCTGGCACGTCTAGTCGGCTCCTCGCGGATTCGTTATGACTGGCGCAAGCACGCTCGCGCGCCTTACAGGGCACGTGCGCCCGCTCGGCAAGCGGTGCGGCCGACCAGTACGACTCTTCGTCTGCCATGGTAGGCGAGATGGCGACCAATGCCGAGCCGACGGGAGTATGGGAAGCTGGCATCGGGCCCGATTTGCCGATCCGAATAACATGATCACCGGCAAGTACCGGGGCCGATCGCGAGCGGGATGATGCCCCTCGCCACAATGATAGGCACGAACGCGTTGACCTGGCCGGCGGAGCAGGCCGCAAGCTGTTGTCGGCGGACTTCGGCCGGCGGACTTCGGCGACGCAAGACGGGTCACAGGATAAGCAGGAGGATCAGCGTCATGGCGCACCAAGTGGACCCCGCCACCGTGGGGGGCGCGTCCGCCGCGGTCGCGGCTGGCCAGGACACTTCTGCGGTTCAGGGTGAAGGCGCCGGATCTGGCGCGGTCGCTAGCCCCACCAACGTCGCTCAACTGGGACCGCACGCGTCGTTCCACGGACGCACCGTCTCGTGGGTGGCCGTCTCGATCATGGTGGTCGGCTTCATCGTCGGCGGGCTGGCCCTGATCGTGGGTCACGGCGGATCGATCTGGTGGCTGTTCTGGACTGGCGTCGGGATATCGGTGCTCGGCCTGCTCGTCATGATGGCCACCAACACCTTCGAAGACTGGTATTAAGTCGAAACACCCATCGAGCCGACCGCCGGGAGCGGTGGCCATCCGGTCTGACGGAGTAGTTCCAGCGGACTGTCAGTAGGTGCGGTTACGCTCGGTTCGTGACAGGTTCCAGTGGTCCGTCGCCTGAGCTCAAACTGACGATCGATGATGTCAGGCTCATTACGCTGCAGGCGCAGGGCATGGTTGGTGCGCAGGCGCGCAGCGGCGGTGTGCCCGCGATGCTGCGCAGGATCGGCGCCGTCCAACTCGACACGATCAGCGTGCTAGCCCGATCTCACGAGCTAGTCGCCTACGCCAGGCTCGGTGCCGTTGGCCGGCCACGCATCGAGGGCGCCTACTGGCACCCGCGCCGAGCCGACGCCTTCGAGTACTGGGCCCATGCCGCCTGTATCTTGCCGATCGAGGAGTGGCCCTACTACGGGTTTCGACGCCGGGCCTTCCTCGCCAGAGGCAGGCGCTGGCACGAAAGCCACCCGGGCGTCGCGGCCGAGGTGCTCGCCAAACTCCGTGCGGAGGGGCCGCTGACCACGACCGAACTCGGCGGCGCTAAGAACGGCGGGCCTTGGTGGGACTGGTCGGAGTCGAAGATCGCGGTGGAGTGGCTGCTGGATACCGGCGAGGCGATCTGCGTGCGGCGAATCGGCTGGCGCCGCGTCTACGATCTGCCCGAGCGAGTGCTGCCTCCTGAACTGCTGAGGGCCGAGCCCACCGACGCCGAATGCCTGATCCACCTGGCGGGAGTCTCCGCCCGCGCGCTTGGCGTCGTGACCAAGGCGGACCTCACCGACTATCACCGGATCTCGAACTTCGGCAGCGGCCGGAACTCGGCGGGCTTGTCCACCGATGACGCGGCCCTGGCAGCTGGGCTGATTCCGGTCGAGATCGAGGCCAGCGGCAAGTCGGCGGCCGCCAGAGCCTGGGCGGACCCGTCGGTAGTCGACAGCCTGGCTGCCTCAGGCGGCAAGCCTCAGCGGCTCGGCCGACACCGGACGACGTTGTTGTCGCCGTTCGACTCCCTGGTCTGGGACAGGAAGCGGACGCTGCGGCTGTTTGGCTTCGAGCACAGCCTTGAAGCATACGTGCCCAAGGAAAAGCGCGTGCACGGCTACTTCACGATGCCGCTGCTCGCGGGCGGACGCCTAGTCGGCCGGGTCGACCCGGCCAGGGAAGGCAAGACGCTGGTCGCGCGCCAGCTCACCCTGGACGCCCCGAAGGCGGCTGAGCCGATGGCCCGCGCACTGATCGAGGCCGCCACCTGGGTCGACTGCGACAACGTGCAGCTAGGCCGGGTCCTCCCAGCCAACCTAGAACCAAGACTCCGCGCCGCCCTAACCGCCGAGTCCTAACCAACCTCCACCACCTGCCGCGTGCCAGTGGCGCCTGGCCCTCTGTTCGGCCAGTGGGATCGCCTGGCAGCGCCTACGGGGTTGCGCACGGCTGAAGGCAGCGCGCAACCGCGTGCCAGTGGCGCCTGGGCCTCTGTTCGGCCAGTGGGATCGCCTGGCAGCGCCTACGGGGTTGCGCACGGCTGAGGCGCGCAACCGCGTGGGCCGAGGTGGCGGGTTTGCGCGGAGCAGTGGCGGGCTTGCGCGGAGCTGTGAAGGGCTTGCCCGGAGCAGTGGCGGGCTTGCCCGGAGCAGTGGCGGGTTTGCGCGGAGCAGTGGCGCGGTCGATTCCGGGGCACGTGGGCTCCCGTGTGATGCCGGCTAGGCGCTGGCCCGGCGTGCGCGGCAATGATTCTGTGACAGCTGATGTTATTGCGAACAGTGGTGAATTTGTTGTCGCGTCAACGGAGTAGTCAACCCGGTGAATTTGCATATTCACCGGGATTTTCCCAGGTGAATATGCAAATTCACCGGGTTGGACGGATGACCACGACAGTCGATCTTGTGACTAATGAAGTATTTGGTGCTGGTGTGACTAGTGAGGCGCGTCTCGGCCAGGACAGCCGACGTGAAACAACTGGAGGGTGTGGGCCGGGCGGGCGACCGGTACGAGTGGCGTACTGGGCGGCCAAGGCCAGATACCGAGGTCGGCTGGCGGGTTGGCTGGCCGGGGGTACCGAGCCGGCGGCGGACCGGAACGCGTGGCTGGCTGCCGGGACGGGCGGCGGACCGGTGCCGGTGTTGGCCGGGCGGCGAATGCCGGGACGGGCGGCGGACCGGTGCCGGGTGCAGAGGCGGGGCTGGGCGCGGGGTGGGTAGGGGGCCTGGGCGGAGGGCGGCGGGCCGGGCGGAGGAGTCAGGCGAGACCGCTGCTAAGTGGGGAGTGGCCTGACGCGGCTAGGTGAGTTCGATTAGCTTTTCGCGGACGGCGACCATTACGGCTTCCATTCTGGAGTGGATCTGCAGTTTCTCCAGGATGTTCCTGACGTGGTTCTTGACCGTGTTGTCGGAGATGAACAGTTCCTTGGCGATGTCGCGGTTGTTCATGCCTCGGGCCACGAGCTTGAGTACCTGCATCTCGCGGTGGGTGAGCTTCGGGGCGGGAACCTGCTGCGGGGGTTCTTCCTGGTCGCGCTTGGCTAGTGCCGCGAACTCGGTGAGGAGCTTGCCGGCCATGGCCGGGCTGATCAGGGACTGGCCGCCGTGCACGGCGCGGACCGCTTCCGAGACCTCGTCGAGCGGGATGTCCTTGAGCAGGTAGCCGCTGGCTCCGGCCCTGATCGCCTCGAAGAGGTCTTCCTCTTCGTCGCTCATCGTCAAGATGATGATCTTGGCGCTGGGCGCTACGTCCTTGATGGCCCGGCAGGCCTCGATGCCGCTGCTGCGCGGCATCCGGACGTCCATGAGGACCACGTCGGGCAGGGACTCGCCGGCTCGTTCGACGGCCTCGGCGCCGTCACCTGCCTGGCCGACGACCTCGATGTCGGACTCGCTGGCCAGGACGATCTCCAGTCCACGGCGGAACAGTGCGTGATCATCGACGATCAGCGTGCGGATCGGCTCGGCATTGCGCCCGTGCTCTGAGTCCCGGCGGCCGACGGCCGACGCTGCGTCACGTTCTACGCTCAACTGTCACCTTCCGCGTTCTCCATCATGATAAGCGCCCTTCGGTGGGATGGCTGCGCCGGCGACTGGCCGATGAGCAGCGTGTCGTACGCCGCCCATCGGCCAGGCCCCGGAACGATCCCGCTCGACGACGTCAGGCGCGGTCGGGTGACCAGCCCGGCTGCTGCGGTGCTGTCCCGAGGGGACGACCCCCCCGAACCCCCGCAGTCATCACCGAAGCCGATCGGCGGAGAACATCGCCTGTGACTGGCCCGCTAGGTCACCGGCGGCGACCTCGGATCCGGCCGGACGGCGGCTGGCGGGGACTGCGGCGGCCCGGTTCTCGACCAGCCTGATAACGCCGTACTGATAGCCGCGCCGCCGGTAGACAACGCTGGGCATGTCCTCGTCGATGTCGTGGAACAGGTAGAAGTCGTGACCTACGAGCTCCATTTCGAGCAACGCCTGATCGATCGGGATCGGGGCCGCGTGGTGGAACTTCTGCCGCACCACGAGCGGCCCGTCGCCTTCCATCTCGATCGGCACAACGCTATCGGAAGGGACAGGGTCTAGAGCGTCGGGCGATCCGGATTTGCCAGGACGAGAAATGGTCTGCCCGGGCATTGAGCGGCTTACATCGGGCGATCCTGACCGGGCTGCGGCACTGGCCTGGGCAGCGTCAGCGGATGGAGCCACGGGGGCGGGAGGCGGGGAAGGGGTAACCGGCGGACCGGCGAGCTGGTCGTCAGCCGACCGCTGGGCCTCAGCCGACCGCTGCGCGTCACCGGACCGCTGGGCGTCGCGGTGACGCTTGCGGCGGTCAAGGGCGCGCCGCAGGCGCGAGTCCAGCTTGGCAAGCGCTAGATCAAGGGCGGCGAACCGGTCCTCGGCGGCGGCCTCGGCCCGGATCGCCGGGCCCCGCGAGATGATCGTCAGCTCCACCCGCTCCTTCTGGCTTGACTGGCGCGGGTTGCGCTCGACCGACACCTCCACATCGACCCTGATCGTTTTCTGGTCCAGCTTCTCCAGCTTCAACAGCTTGGCCGTCGCCTGGTCGCGGAACCTTGTGGCCACGTCAGTCTGCCGACCCTTGAAGATAATCTCCATGACCTGAGTCCCCTTCCATCCGGTGTGGGCAGCCGTCGCCCAGAAGTAGCACCCGTCCGGCCGACCTGGTCTTCGACCCCACATCCGCCTGCAGAGGGCCTCGCAGCTCTGTGTGTGCCACTAATGCCCTTCTCCCTGCCCAGGGGATATCTGATCCCAGGGGTGGGGCAGGACTTACCTCTAAGCCGCACCGTGATCAGTCGACAATGAGTCGCCTTACGTGGGCCGTTTCGCCTGCGGCTGGCATCGGCTTGCCGGGACCGTCGCCCCGCTATCGGGGCGACCTGCCCGGCGCAACCACGGACCCGGACGGGTGCCACACACCGACGTTAGTCCTCAGCGGCGCTGCTGTCAGGAGCCGGGGCGCCTGGGCGCGGAACATATTTGCCGACGCCATGGCCAAGTGCTTACCCAGCTCACTGCCACCGCAGCAGTCGAGCAGGCAAGATCACCGCAAATCCGGACATGATCAACTGCGGCCAGAATCCCAGCTCATCCTGGATAGGCGGGCGCGCTTCCAACGCCGACTCGGTGCCAGATGCCGTCGAGGCCGCCGGCGGCCTCGATCACATACCTCGTCGAACCATCTTCGGTCGTCTTGATGCCGACGACCACGGCCGAGCCGTCGCCGGTGACCGACGTCACGTCGGGCGGGGTCGGCACCGTGGAGGACTGTCCGCCGTTGAGCGGAACCTCGTAGAGCTGGTCAGTACCGTGCCGCTGATCGAGCACCACCAGATGATCTGAACCCCACCAGGTCAGGTCGACCGGATTGTCCAGGTCGGGTCCCACCGGCTGGAGCTGGCCGCTCTGCCCCAGGTAGGTCACAGCCGAGGGTTGCTTGCCGATCGTGGTCGAGGTGACGTACACCGTCGAACCAGATTTGCTGTGCACGATCAGCGCGACCCTGACCCCATCGGGAGCGACCTTGAGCGAAGTGAACGTGTAGGCCGACGGCAGCTCGGCCGACGGGATGGCCACTGGCGTCGGCTGCAATCCCCTGGGCGCTTTCAAGGACTCGGTGAGTATGAAGACGTCCGTACCCGCCGTCACCCAGAGCCTGCCCAGGCCGTCCCAGCTGAGCGAGGAGCAGTTGCTGGGCAGCACCTGGACCAGCGGCTTAGTGCCGAACAGCGGCACGACGTAGACCTGCTTGCCCCGGCAGCCGGCGAACGTCGCCGAAGGAAACCCCTTGTTCGGAGAGACCGCGATCGCATTCATCGGCCCGGAGCCGAGGCCCTGCGGCATCGCCACCGTCGAGCGAGCGTTCTGCGCGGCATGGCGGGAGATGCCGACAGCGTACTGCTTGACCTGGAAGAACTGCGGCTCGCCGGTCAGGTTCGCTGACTGGTAGAACAACGAGCCGGTTGATCCTGACGGCAGCCACGACTTGAACTGGGCGGGCACCAGCCGGGTCGAGGAATTCTTGATCTGAAGCTGAACCTCTCCGATCCCGGTATCGGAGGTATCCGGTGAGTACGGCGAAACCGTCAGCGTCGTCACCAGCTGCGCCTCCATCTGCTGGAGTGCCAGCGTGTCGGCACGAGCAGCCGTGCCGCTCAGGGTGATCACGGCCTCGTTGCCGTGAATCTGGACCGGCTCGACCCTGGTACCCGGCGGGAAGCCGGTGCTGACCGCGCGGTAGAGCCAGCTCGAGCTCGGCGGCGGCGTCGTCAGCGCCTCGACCAGCTTCGTAATGCCCTTGTTGCTCGGGCGATCCGGGATATACACCGGATAGGGCACGAGCCTGATCGAGTTCGCATTCACCGGGAAGTAGAGATTGCGCGGCTGGTAATCGCGCAGGAAATCGGCATTCGAGATCAGCAGAATCGATTCGCTCGGCACGCCGCCCCGCCCGAAAATACGGTTAATTCTCCATTTTCCGCCCGTTTGCGACAAACCGAAGTGAAAGGAGTACGGTCCAGCCCCGGGCGCCGTCTGCAGCGTGAAGGCCTCATCCGTTCCCGTCGTGGTCAGCGGGCTCAGCGTCTCAAGGTGGTCACTGGTCACCGTGATCTGAGCTGTCTGGGGGCCGCCGGTGACGTGAGACGGGATCGGCCCGCCGGTCACGCTCGGAATACTGTCAATCACCAGCGCGGCCTGGGTCGGCTTCCAGTGAAGGGAGTAACCAGGGGTGAGGTACTGCCTGGCCACGTCCCGGTCGGCGCCGGCGGCCGCCAGGAATCCGCTGACGATCTGCCCGGGCGTCCACTGCGAGCCCGGCGAAACCGGCTTGACCACGATGCCGTCTTGCGACAGGTCGGTGTTCGGGGCCGGGTTCAGCCCGTGGATGGAGCCGTTGCTGCCGTCGGCCGGCCCGCCCGAGGGCAGGTTCACGCAACCGCCGAGCGCTACGGCCGCCGCCAGAATCGCGAATCCGGCCAGCCTGCGAGGCAGGGGCGCCTTCATGCGTGCTCTCCCATCTGCATCAGCGCGCCCGGTTCGGCGGGCCTTGGCCCCGGCGGCGGTTCGGCCAGGCGATGCCCACCCAGGCCGTCGATATCGCCAGGACCTGGCCGAAGCGGAAGCGGTGAGCCGGCCAGGTCGCCGCCGGCATTCCTCGGCAACGTGAGCCGGAAAGCTGAACCTTGCCCGGGCTCGCCCCAGGCCTCGAGCCACCCGCCATGCAGCCGGGCGTCCTCAAGCGCGATCGCGAGGCCGAGGCCGGTGCCGCCGGTCGTCCTCGCCCGAGCCGGGTCGGCTCGCCAGAACCGGTCGAACACCAGGATCTCCTCGCCCGGCGAGAGGCCGACGCCGTGATCGCGCACGACGACGGCAACGGCGCCGCGGTCGGCGGCCGAGCTGACGACGACCTCACGGCCCTCGCCGTGTTCCACCGCGTTGACGAGCAGGTTCCGCAGGATCCGCTCGACCCGTCGGCGGTCGACCTCGGCCACGCACGGGTCGGCGGGCAGCCGGAACTCGATCCGCGATCCCCGCCGCTCGGCCAGTTGCTGGGCCACGTCCGCCGAGTTGCGGACGATGTCGCACATGTCGACCAGCTCGGCATCCAGGGTGGCCGCGTTGGCGTCGTACCGGCTGATCTCCAGCAGGTCGACCAGCAGTTCCTCGAACCGGCCGAGCTGGCCGTGCAGGAGCTCGGCCGAGCGCCGGGCCTGCGAATTCAGCTGTTCCCTGGCCTCGAACAGTAGGTCGGCCGCCATCCTGATCGTGGTCAGCGGCGTGCGCAGCTCGTGACTCACGTCAGAGACGAACTGTCGCTGCACCTGCGAGAGGTTCTCAAGCTCACGCATCTTGTCCTGCAGGCTGGCCGCCATCTCGTTGAACGACTGCGCCAGCGCGGCGACCTCATCGTTGCCCCGGACGTCCAGCCGTTCCTCCAGCTTGCCGGTGGACAGCAGCTGAGCGCCCTGGGCGGCTCTGGCGACCGGTACCACCACCCATCTGGTCAGCAGCCAGGCGATGCCAGCCAGCAGGAACACCAGCGCGAGGCCCACCAGCGCGAGGGTGCGCAGCACCACGCCGAGCTCGTTCTGCAACTGGGTCAGCGGGAAGAAATAGAACAGGCCGTACTTGTTGCCGAACGGGGCCGCGTACAGCAAGCCGGCCGTCTCCCGCCCGCCCGCCTTGGGGTAAGGCAGGCGCGCGAAATCAAAGACCGGCTTCATCTTGCGGTTGTTGTAGATCTCGTGGAGCAGCTTGTGCGACAGGTACTGGACCGGCAGGTTGTCCGAGACCGAGGAGGTGAACACCGGCGGACCGAGTCCCGGCAGCCCGACCGCGACTCCGTACTGATCGGCGGGCACCTCGTCACTGGACTTCAGGCTCTTGACCATGTTGTACATGAACTGCTCGGACGAGGCGTCCGGATAGGGCGCCGCGGCCTGCTGCGACTGGGCGAACGTCAGGCCGTCCGAGGCCTGCGTGATGGCGGACTCCTCCGCCTTGCTCAGCAGGTTCGTGGTGATCTGCTGCATGAGGAAGAAACCGAGCAGGGACACCACGATCGCCGACGCCACCAGCGTCGTGCTGACCACCCGCAGCCGCAAGGAGCCCTGCCAGCGGGTCTTGGCCCGATTGAACAGCTGGGCGACCCGGTCGCCGACGTCCTGCCTGGTGACGCGCATCGCCGACAGCCGAGCGGACAGCTCGTCCGTCCAGTTTTTTCTGGACTTAGGCTCGCGTGGACCGATCTGGATCTGATCGTCGCTGACCGGTGGGATTGTCATCGCTGTCTCCGCATGATCAGCTGCCGGCCTGGTCGATCACTTGTCGCCAGCCAGACCGGCCGCGAGCCTGGCCGGCCGGTCCAGATCAGCCTGGACCCGCCTTATAGCCCACGCCTCGCACCGTCACCACGATGTCCGGCCGCTCCGGATCCCGCTCGATCTTGGCCCTTAGCCGCTGCACGTGCACATTGACCAGGCGGGTGTCGGCCGCATGCCGATACCCCCACACCTGCTCGAGCAGCACCTCCCTGGTGAACACCTGCCTCGGCTTGCGCGCGAGGGCGACCAGCAGGTCGAATTCGAGCGGCGTCAGGCTGATCGGCTCGCCGTCGCGCTTCACCGAGTGTCCCGCGACATCGATAGTCACGTCACCGATCGACAGCATCTCCGGCGCCGGATCGTCGGTACGGCGCAGCCTCGCGCGAACGCGCGCGATCAGCACCTTGGCCTGGAATGGCTTCACAATGTAGTCATCGGCGCCCGACTCAAGCCCCAGCACTACATCGACGGTGTCACTCTTAGCAGTCAGCATCACGATCGGAACGCCAGACTCAGCCCTGATCTGCCGGCAGACATCGATCCCGTCGACACCCGGCAGCATGAGGTCGAGCAGGATCAGATCCGGCTTCGTCTCTCTGAACGCCTCAAGCGCCCGGTCCCCGTCGGCGACAAATGTTGGCTCAAAACCCTCGCCGCGCAGGACAATCCCCAGCATCTCGGCAAGAGCGGCGTCATCGTCGACGACCAGCACACGACCTTTCATATTCCCCATCGTTCCATGGAAACGGCGGCTCAGCAGCCAGCACGGCTACGGCTCCTGGCCTAGAACACGCAGATTACCCTCTGTAACAGGTTGGATGACGCCACGTTCCGTGACGATCGCTGTGACCAGATCGGGCGGAGTAACGTCGAATGCTGGATTGTAGGCCGCACTGCCGACTGGTGCGATCGGCTGCCCGCCTAGCTCGGTAACTTCGTGGGGCGCGCGTTCTTCGATGACGATCGATTTGCCGTCGGCGGTGCCGAAGTCGATCGTCGATACCGGGGCGACCACCACGAACGGCACCCGGTGATGCCGGGCGAGCACCGCCAGGCTGTAGGTGCCGACCTTGTTGGCGACACTGCCGTCGGCCGCGATCCGGTCGGCGCCCACCGCGACCAGGTCAACCTCGCCGGCCGCCATCAGCGACGCCGCCGCGGAGTCGGCCAGCACCCGGTACGGCATCCCGGCCCGCTTGGCCTCATAGGCGGTCAGCCGCGCTCCCTGCAGGAGCGGACGGGTCTCATCGATCCAGAGCATCGCGAGCTTACCCGCGCTTTGCGCGTGTTTTATTAGGCCGAAAGCTGTGCCGTGGCCTGCGGTCACCAGAGCTCCGGTGTTGCAGTGCGTCATAATCTTGGCCCCGTCCGGGACCAGCGTCAGGCCGGCGGCCGCCATCTGGTCGCAGGCGACTCGATCGGCCTCCTCGATTGACTGAGCTGCCCGCAACGCAGCGAGCGCCGCAATGCGTTTCCCCTCATGGTCTTTATCGGTGTCAAGCGCCCGCAGGTATGCATCGAGCGTCAGCCTGGCTGCCCACCCCAAGTTGACCGCGGTCGGCCGGGCGCGCTCAATCGCGGCGGCGGCGGCCGGGACGTCGTCGCCGCGGGCGGCGGCCAGCGCGACGCCGTACGCGCCCGCGATCCCGAGCAGCGGGGCGCCGCGTACCGCGAGCCGGCGGATCGCGTCGATGAGAGTCGGCACATCGGTGCAGGTGAGGGTGGTCTCGACGAGCGGCAGCCTGGTCTGGTCGAGCAATTCGATGGCCGGCCCGGACGGCGGATCTATCCAGCGCAATGCGGTGATGCTCACACACCTGAGTTTGCGCCTAGATGACCGCGAGCGCGAACGCAGCAGGCTCCAATGCCGGCTGCGGTGCGATCTGCTGATGGACGTCAGTCGGCGGGCCGCACCGCTGGCGTCTGTTACGTAGTCTGATATAGGTGACGTTCGGCAAAATGGGCAATTGCACGCTCAATCTGAACGGACCACGGATTTTATTCGTGCCAAGATTGGCGTGCCGCGCCCGGCGTCAGCCTCGCGTGGAACCCACGGGGCAGTAGGAGTCCACCATGAGTGACAACCGGCCGGGGGGCGCTTCCGATCAGCCGCCAGCGGATCAGCCAGGGACGGGGCAGCCGCAGGACGCGTACGGGCAGCCGGGGTACGGGCAGCCGGGGTACGGGCAGCCGCCGCCTTACGGGCAACCGGGGTACGGGCCGCCGGACGCCTTCGGTCCGCCGGGGTACGGGCAGCCGCCGCCTTACGGGCAGCCGGCCTACGGGCAGCCGCCTTATGGCCAGCCGGGTTACGGGCAGCCGCCGCCTTACGGGCAGCCGCCGCCTTACGGGCAACCGGGGTTCGGGCAGCGGCCGCAGGGCGGGGGCTGGGCCGCACCGGCGCCGATGCCGGGCGGCGTGCCGCTGCGGCCGCTCACCGTCGGGGACATGCTCAGCGGCGCGTTTACCCTGATCCGGCGTAATCCCGTCGCCACCCTGGGTCTCGCGGCCATCGTGGAGACGCTGGCCGGCATCGCGACCGCCTTCTTGTCACTAGGTGAGCAGAAGCTGGTCCGCGGCCTGCGGAACGCGGTCACCCGCGACCAGGGCCTGCCCAACCAGGCCGGTCATGACGTGCTGCATTTCTTCGGCTCGCTAGTGCCCTACATCGGGGCCTCGATCGCGATCGCGGTGGTCGTGCAGAGCGTCCTCACCGGCATGCTGACCGGGGCCTTCGGCCGGGGTCTCATCGGAGACAAGATCAGCATTGGCCAGGCGTGGCAGATCTCCAGGGCGTTCTGGGTGTTCGTGGTGTCCTTGCTGGTCATCCTGATTGCGCTGGCCCCGCCGTTCTTGCTGGCCCTGATCGTCATCGGGCTCGCGGTCGCCAAGATCGGGGCGGCGGCGATCATCGTGGGCGTGGTCGGCGGTCTCGCCTTGATTCCGATTACCTTGTGGATCTCGGTGAGCCTGACGATGTCAGTACCAGCGGTAGTGCTGGAAGGCGTCGACCCGATCACCGCATTGAAGAGGTCGTGGCGGCTGGTGCGCGGCAGCTGGTGGCGGGTGTTCGGCATCAACCTGCTGGCCGGAATTATCGTCTTCATCGTCGCGGCCATCATCGAGGTGCCGTTCGGGATCGCCCAGGCCGTGGCGGTCGGCCACAGCGGCGGAACCGCCTTCCCGGGTTTTGGCGCCGCGGCGGCCGCGCCGGGCGTGCTGGCGATCGTCATCAGCACGATCGGCAGCATCATCGCGAGCACCTGCACGAGGCCGATTGGCGCTGGAGTGACCGTCCTGCTCTACGCCGACCTGCGGATGCGCAAGGAGGGCCTGGACCTGATGTTGCAGCAGGCGGGTCAGAACCAACCGATGAGCGCGGACCAATTCTCGACGCTTTGGCAGCAGAACAACCCAGGTGCCGGAACCCTGCCGGGGCCGGGCGGAGGTATTAATCCCGGCGCTGGTCAGACAGGCTGGTAATCCTGGTCAAGCTGGTTGTCGCTTGCCTTAGCCTGCTGTTTGGGTGGCTGCGCCTGGCTCGGCAATGATCGATGGTTTGTGCGAGTATGGGCGATGGCCGCCGGGTGTTGCCCAGGGGCGCTCCGGCGTCTCGGCGGCGAAATTCAGGAGATTAACTATGAGCGAAACACCGCCGGACAGCGCCGATCAGGAACAGCCGCGAGAAGGTTACGGTCCGCAGCCAGACCCGCCGTCGTGGCCGGAGCGGCCGGAACGACCCGAATACGGTCAAGCCACCGTCCAGAGGTACGGGCCGCAGTCCGATCAGGCGGGAGCGGCGGTTCCGCCATCCGGTGCCGTTCCGCCGCCGGGGCCCGCTGTGCCGCCGGGGGGCGCTGTGCCGCCCGGTGGGGTTCCGCCGGGCGGGCGGGTTGGGCGCAATGAGCCGACTCGGATGATGCGGCGCGATGAACTTGGACTTCAGGCGTTCGGGCAGTCAGGGGCCGGGCAGGCGGGCGCTGGGCAGGCGGGCGCTGGGCAAACCGGGGCCGGGCAGTCGGGTTACGAACAGCGGGATCCGGGCTACGGGCAGCAGAGTTCTAGCTATGGGCAGGCCTCTGGCTACGGGCAGCAGCAAGACTACGGGCAACAGGGGTACGGACAACAGGGCTACGGTCAGCAGGCGCACGAGCAGCAGGGGTACGGGCAGCAGGGGTACGGGCAGCAGCCGAGCCAAGCGGACTACGGGCAGCAAGTCAGCCAGCCCAGGTCGGATCCGTCGGCCACGGCGGCCTATGAGCAACCCGCCTACGAGCAGGCCGACTACGGTCAGCAGGGCTCATCTCAGCAGGGCTACGGGCAGCAGGGGTACGGGCAGGCCGAACAGGCTGGGTACGGGCAGCAGGGGTACGGACAGCAGTCGGAATCCGGACAGTCGGGCTACGGGCAGGCGGGGTACGGTCCGCCAGGAGCGGGGTCCCAGGCAACTCACGCCTCTGGTCTCTCGGCGATCGGATTCCCCCGGGCGCGAGCGTCGGATCCGGATTCGGACTCAGGCGACCAGGCCGGGCAGGCCGGGTACGGCTACGGGCAGCAGGCGGGCCAGGCGTACGGCCAGTCGGCGTATGACCAGCAGGCGGCGGGTCAAGCCGACTACGGACAGCAGGCCGGGCAACCAAGCTACGGGCAGCAGGGCTACGGACAGCAGGGCTACGGGCAGCAGGGTTACGGGCAGCAGCCAACTCAAGCCGGTTACGGCCAGCCGGGCCGGCAGGACTTCGGCCAGCCGGGAGCCGGCCAGCCGACCCAAGCGGGCTACGGTCAGGCTGGACAGCAAGCATTCGGTCAGCAGCCAGCCGATCCCGGCTACGGACAGCCGACCGCGCTGGCCGGGCAGGCCGGGCAGGCCAGTGCCGCCCAGGCCGGATACGGTCAGACCGCCGAGCAGCCTGGATACGGGCAAGCCGGATACGGACAGGTCGATTCAGGGCAGCAGGCCGGTCAACCACAGCAGGCTGGTCAGGCACATCAGGCCGGTCAGGCGCAACAGGACTATGCGTCTTACGGCGGTCAGGGCGTCTGGCCGGGCTCCGGACAGGCCGCGCAGCAGGGCGAAGGGTACGGTGCGGCCGGATCCGGTCAGGCGGGCTCCGATCCAGCCGGGGCTGGTCAGGGCGCCGCTCAGGGTGGCACCGCCCAGTTCGGTGCCGCGGCCGCCTACGCCGCAGCCGATGCCTACGCCGCGCCCGATGCTTATGCCCAGCCAGGCGCGGGCGGCTACGGTCAGGCCGGGTACGGGCAGCAGCAGTATGGCCAGCAGGGCTACGCGCAACCCCCAGCCGCGCAGCCGGCGAGCTACGGGCAGTACGTCAGCGGCCAGCCCCGTGGTGCCTGGGCCGGAGGGGCCCCGGCGCCGGGCGGCATCCCGCTTCGGCCGCTCGGGCTCGGCGACATCCTGAGCGGGCCGTTCACGCTGATCAGGCAAAATCCGCTGGCGACGATCGGATTCGTGGCTATCGGCGCGGTCACCGCGGCCGTCCTTTCGATCATCCTCGGGCTCTCCACCAGTAACGCGCTGGTGGGACAGATCCCCATTTTCCTGATCGACGCGCTGGTCGGCGGAAGCGTGCTGGCGGCAATGGGGCAGGCGCTTCTTGGCCGCAAGATCACCATCAACGAAGCGGTGCAGCGGTCCCGGATGGGCTGGATCCTCGCGACCGGCATCATCTACTGGCTGATCATCGCGATCATCTGGATCGTGCCGCTGTACGTGCTGCACGGCTGGGGCTTCCTGATCGCGTTGCCGCTCGCTACCTGGCTCGGGATCATGCTGTGCCTGACGTTCCCGATCGTGGTGCTCGAGCGGAAGAACCCGATCGAAGCGGTTACCCGGTCCTGGCAGCTGGTGACCGGGAGCTTCTGGCGGTTCCTCGGAATCTTCGCCCTGCTCGGCGTCGTGATGTTCGTCATCTTCTTCGTCCTCGGCTTCATCTTCAGCCTCGTCGGAGTGGCTGGAATCTTCGCCATCGCCTCCCACTCCGGCGCGGTCGCGGTCGGTGCGATCATCGCCTCGGCCGTCCTCTACCTGGTGATCGGCTCGATCGTGACCGCGATCTGGACCGGCGTCATCCTGCTGCTCTACGCGGACACCAGGATGCGCAAGGAAGGCATGGATCTGGTCCTGCAGCAGGCCGCGCAGAACCAGCAGCTGACCGGAGACGAGTTCGCTACCTACGCGCCGGCTAGCAGCGTGGCCTCGGCCGGCCAGGGTGGCGGCAGTGGCTACGGCCAGGGCGGCGGCTACGGCCAGGCCGGCGGCTACGGCCAGGGCGGCGGCTACGGCCAGGCCGGCGGCTACGGCCAGGGCGGCGGCTACGGCCAGGGCGGCGGCTACGGCCAGGGCGGCGACAGTGGCTACGGTCAAGGCGGCTACGGCGGCGGCAGCGGGTACGGCGGCAGCGACTACTCCGGCGGCGGCGATTCCGGTGGCGGTGCGGGCGGCGGGTACCAGGCCGGCGGCTATCCGCCGGGTGGTGACCAAGGCGGAGCGCCAGGCGGCTATCCAGGAGCCCCATCGGGCTACTAATCAACCTTCCCCATGGACCTTCGCTGGAGTACGACCAAGATCGTCGGCCCGGCGGTTATTGGCCTGGCCCACCGATCCGCTGGGTCCGGGCCGCCGCTGATCGGCCGGCGAGATGCGCGGATCCTGGCTCGGCGGGAGCTGGGCAGGCTCAACATCCTCGAACGCATCTTGCTAGACCTCCGGCACCTGTTCGACCTCGGCGGGAGTGCTGTACCCAGCGGATGGTTCGGGTTGATCGCGCTCGGCGTGCTGGCGGCTGCGCTCGTCATCGTTATCTTCGCCTGGGTAAGGCCGACCAGGCACCGGCGCGAGCGGCAGAGCGCCGTATTTGGCAACAAGGCCCGCACGGCGCAGGACTACCGCAAGAGCGCCGCTCGGCTCGCCGCCGCCGGTGACTTCAGCGCGGCGATCATCGATGGCGTCCGCGCGATAGCGGCCGAACTGGAGGAACGCGGCATCCTGCCGCCGAGGCTCGGCCGGACCGCCGACGAGCTCGCGATGGAAGCGGCCGTCGAGCTGCCATCGCTCGCCGCGGACCTGCGCTCGGCGACCGGGCTGTTCGACGACATCCGCTATGGCGACCGTCCAGGCACCGAAGCCGGATACCAACTCGTCAGCCGACTCGACGCCGCCGTGCGCACGACACCGACAGTGGCCGGCGGGACGCGGCCAGTCGAGATCATCGGACCTGCGGTGCCCCGATGACTACTCCGACGACCGAGCCGCTGGCACCGCCTCAACCCGACGAGGCTTCTGCAGCCGTGGCCACGGCAGAGCCTGGCAAAGAGCCGGGGTCGGGCGGCCGGCTGGTCAGGTCCTGGCGCAAGTGGCGGCTGCTGGCCGCGCTTTTCGCATTGTTCGTCCTGGCCTGCGTCGCCGCGGTGCTGGTGGCGCCGACTCCGAAGTCCAATTCCTATCTCGATCCGGCCTCCAGCGACTCGTTCGGCACCAAGGCGCTGGCCAACATCCTTGGCAACCGCGGCTTCCAGGTGATCAGCGTCTATAGCCCGGCGGCCGCCCTGGCGGCGATCGGGCCAGCGCCGGGTCGACCCGAGGCCACGCTGGTGATCACCAGTCCCGGCCTGCTGACGGCGGCGCAGCGGCGCCAGCTCGCGCGGGCCAGCGCCGACCTGTTCCTGGTAGAGCCGGGCCGGGTCTCGCTGACGGCGCTGGCGCCGGCGGTCCAGCTGGCCGGCGGCTACGGACAGTTCGACTCGCTGGTCTCCCCGTCGTGCGACATAGTCGGGGCGGCCCTGGCCGGCTCGGCCGACGTGGGCGGCTTCACCTACCGCATCCCAGCTGGCGCGGCCGGCTGCTACCCCACCAAGGGTTTCCCGTCGGTCGTTCGCTATGTCGCCGGGGGCAGGACGATCACGATCATGGGTTCCGGTTTTCCGATGACCGACGGCCTGCTCGCCGCGGATGGCAACGCCGCGCTGTCGCTCAACTTGCTCAACGCTCACCGCAGCATCGTCTGGCTCACACCAGAGCCAAAGGTCGCGAGCGGCCCGCCGCCCGGCGAGAAGGCGGCTCCAAAATCCCGGCCCGCGCTGATCCCTCCCGCTGCCTGGCTTGTCGTACTGCAACTGCTGGTCGCGCTCATGCTGACCGTGGTCTGGCGGGCCCGCCGATTCGGTCCGCTGATCGCGGAGCGCCTGCCCGTAGTGGTCAGGGCGAGCGAGACTGTCGAAGGCCATGCGAGGCTCTACCAGACCCGGCGGGCGAGGGACCGGGCAGCTACAGCCCTGCGTGATGCCATGCTCGGCCGGATCAGGCCCGCTCTCGGACTCACGGCCGACGCACCCGCCGATGCTGTGATCGACGGCCTGGCCGGCCGGTCCAGGCTCGACCGGTCAACCATCGCCGCGATCGCTTACGGGCCGCCACCGCCGACCGACATCGACCTGGTCAAGCTGGCCCGCGATCTTGACGACCTAGAAAGAGAGGTGCGTTCGCAGTGATTGCCGACGACCAAACCGGGTCGGGCGCTGCCGGGCTCAGGCAGCCCACCGCCTGGCCGGCCGAGCGACCACCGGCCGAGCCGGTCGTAGCTCCCCCAGTCGCTGCCGGGCCAAGAGCGGCTCTGGCCGCCGTCCGAAACGAGGTGACCAAGGCCGTAGTCGGCCAGGACTCGGTCGTGAGCGGCTTGCTGATCGCCCTAATCTGCCAGGGACACGTGCTACTCGAGGGCGTGCCTGGCGTTGCCAAGACGCTGCTGGTGCGAGCACTGGCGTCGGCGCTTTCGCTGGACGGGAAGCGACTGCAGTTCACTCCCGACCTGATGCCCGGTGACGTGACTGGCTCGCTGATCTACGACACGAGAACGGGGCAATTCGAGTTCCGGGCGGGCCCGGTTTTCACCAACTTGCTGCTGGCCGACGAGATCAACCGGACGCCGCCGAAGACCCAGGCGGCACTGCTCGAGGCGATGGAGGAACGCCAGGTTTCGGTCGACGGCAACCCGCACCAGCTCCCGGTGCCATTCCTCGTCGCGGCGACCCAGAACCCGGTGGAGTACGAGGGCACCTATCCGCTGCCCGAGGCACAGCTGGACCGGTTCCTGCTGAAGCTCACCGTTCCGCTGCCGGAGCGAGCCGACGAGATCTCGATCCTCGAGCGGCACGCGGCTGGGTTCGACCCACGTGACCTGGCCGCCGCAGGGATCAGGCCGGTGGCGAGCCCGGCCGATCTGGCCCAGGCCAGGGACGCGGCCCGCAGCGTGCGACTAGCCACCGAAGTCACCGGCTACATCGTCGATATCTGCCGGGCCACCAGGTCGTCGCCTTCCTTGCAGCTCGGCGTGTCCCCTCGCGGTGCCACCGCGCTGCTGGCGTCGAGCCGGGCGTGGGCGTGGCTGTCCGGCCGCGACTACGTCACCCCGGACGACGTCAAGGCCCTCGCCGGGCCGACGCTACGGCACCGGATTCAGCTCCGTCCGGAGGTCGAGCTTGACGGGGTGACTCCAGACGGAGTCCTGCAGGGCCTGCTGGCCTCGGTCCCAGTGCCGCGATGATCCTGACCGGCAGGGCCGCCCTGGTCGCGCTGGCGGGCGGACTGATCGTGCTGGCGTTCCGCACTGGACTGGCCCTGATCATCGTCGACGCGGTCATCCTGGCGGGAATCGTCGCTGACCTAGCGCTGGCGGCCAGCCTGGGAAAGGTCATTGCCTGGCGTTCAGGCGACGCCAAGATTCATCTCGGCCAGCCAGGCACCATCAACGTGACGATCGCGAACTGCGGTACCCGCCGTCTGCGCGGCATCGTGCGGGACTGCTGGCGGCCGAGCGCCGGAGCCGCGCCCGCTCGCAGGGTGATCTCCGTGCCAGGCGGCAAGCGACAGGTGACAGTCACCACGACGCTCACGCCGCAGCGGCGCGGGGACGTGGACGGCGGGCCGGTCACGATGCGATCGCTCGGCCCGCTGGGTCTGGCCGGCCGGCAGCGCAACCTGAAGGCTCCGTGGAGGGTGCGGGTGCTGCCGCCGTTCCTGTCCCGTAAGCATCTCCCGGAGAAGCTCGCCAAGCTGCGCGAGCTGGACGGCCAGCACAAGTCGATGATCCGCGGGCAGGGCAGCGAGTTCGACTCGCTCCGTCCCTACGTGCTTGGCGACGACGTGCGCTCGATCGACTGGCGGTCCTCGGCCCGCCGGGCCGACGTTCTGGTCAGGACCTGGCGCCCCGAGCGCGACCGCCGGATCGTGATCGTGCTCGATACTGGCCGCGGCTCGGCCGGGCGGGTCGGCGGCATCCCCAGGCTCGACGCCTCGATGGACGCCGCGCTGCTGCTGGCCGCGCTAGCGGTACGGGCGGGCGATCGGGTCGACCTGCTCGCGGTCGACCGGCGGGTCAGGGCCAGGGTGGTGGGCACCGGGCGCAACGAGGTGCTGGCGACGATCACCAACGAGATGGCGGTGCTCGAAGCTGACCTGATCGAGCCGGATATCAAGCTGATGGCCGCCTCGGTGCTCGGCATCGCCCGGCAGCGCTGCCTGGTCGTGCTGATGACCGATCTCAACCCGGCCGCAATCGAGCAGGGCCTGCTGCCGCACGTGCAGTTGCTCTCGTCCAAGCACAAAGTGCTGGTGGCGGCGGTGGCCGATCCAAAGGTCGCGGAGATGACCGGCGACCGAGGCGACCCGACCGCCGTGTACAACGCCGCCGCAGCGGTCCGTGCCCAGGCGGGCCGGGCGCAGGTCAGCGCACTGCTGCGGCGAAACGGCGTCGAGATCGTGGATGCGCCCCCTGACCGGCTGCCGCCCGTCCTGGCCGATGCTTACCTGAGCCTTAAGGCGGCGGGCCGGCTCTAAGGGACAGCGTTAGCCCGTCAGCCGACGACCGCGACCGTGTCAGGGACCTCGATAATGTCGCCGGTGTGGCCAGCCGCAACGGCTCGGCGGCCGAGAACGAAGACATAGCTGAGGAAGGCGATCTCGGCGATCGCGCCGATGCCGATCCTGGCCCAGGCGGGCAGCGGTGATGGCGTGACGAAAGCCTCGATCAAACCCGAGACAAACAGCACGAACACCAGGCCGATCGCCACGGTGAACATCGCGCGGCCCTCCTCAGCCAGCGCCCTGGCCCGGGGTCGGTGCCCTGGATCGATCACCGTCCAGCCGAGCCGGAGACCGACGGCAGTCGCCAGGAAAACCGCGCTGAGCTCCAGCATCCCGTGCGGCAAGATCAGCGTCCAGAAGTCCCCCGAACGCCCGTAGGCCGCCATCAGGCCGCCGTCGATGCCGACGTTCAGCGCATTCTCGAAGAGGACGAGCAGCACAGGAAGGCCGAGCAGCAGGCCGAAGACGATCGACTCGGCCGCGACCAGTGCGTTGTTGGTCCATACCCGCGCGGCGAACGAACGGCCATCATAGGTCGAGTAGTAATGCCGGAACTCATGGGTGACCAGTGCCCTGGCCGCCGATTTGGGCAGCAAGGTGGCCTGGAGGGCCGGAGACGCTGCCACCTCCCACCCGATCAGGAGGGCGACCAGAGCCGAAGCGGCGAAGCAGCCCAGCCACCACCAGCGAACTCGGTATACCGCGGCCGGGAAGGAAAACGTGACGAAGCGGCCGATGGACTGCAAGGCCGATGGCTGCGCACCCGTCACCACGGCCCTGGCCCGGGCGAGCTGGCTGGACAACCGCGCGGACAGGGCGCTGTCCAGTCCCAACGTCTGCACGACCGACAGCTGGGCGGCGGTGCGCTGATAGAGGGCGACGAGTTCGTCGACTTCCTGACCAGACAAGCTGCGGCGGCGTTTGATGAGCTGGTCGAGCCTGGCCCAGTCGCCGCGGTGCTCGGCAACGAACACGTCCACGTCCACGCCTGGAGACTACAGGCTTGGATACTGGATATTCTTGGCGCGAATAGAAATGGGCGATAACGACTAAGTGATCAGATAGGTCGAGTCGTCGGATCCGCTGGAATCGGAGGTGTCGGCATGGCTGAGGTGGTGACCGGCGAAGCCGTCGTTCTCGACCTGGCGATCGCCAGGTTTCCCAGCCGGCTCCTGGCTCAGCTGATCGACGTCGCGGTCCAGATTCCGGTGCTCGCGTTCCTGTACGAAGTGGTGGGCACCAAGGCTGCCGCGCACCTGAACACGGCATCCGCCGCGGCAATAATCCTGGCCGGGTTCGTCATGATCGTCGTCGCCTATCCGGCGGCCTTCGAGACGCTCAGCCGAGGAAAGACGCTCGGCAAGCTGGCCCTTGGCATCAGGGTGGTCAGCGACGACGGCAGTCCAGAGAGGTTCAGGCAGGCGTTCATCCGGGCCCTGTCGATCGGCCTCTTCGAGATCTGGCTTCCCCCTTTTAACCTGATCGGAATTCCAGCCGGGCTTATTACTTCAATGGTGTCCGCGAAAGGCAAGCGTCTGGGCGATCTGTTCGCAGGCACGTTCGTGATCCAGGAGCGCGTGCCCAAACGCCCGGAGCTTCCGCCGGCCTTCACGATGGTGCCACCGCCGCTGCTGGAATGGGCGTCGCACGTGGAGCTTGCCCTGCTGCCCGACCAGGCCGCCGCGATGGCGAGCAGTTACCTGCGCCGCTACCACGACCTGCGCCCGGACGCCAGAATCGAGATCGGCACCAGGATTGCCTCCACCGTGTCCGGCTACGTGAGCCCGCCACCGCCGCCCGGTACTCCGCCGGAGGCGTATCTCGCCGCGGTGCTGGCGGTGCGCCGCCATCGCGAGCAGGCCGCGATGGTGCGGCGGCAACTCATCCAGCAGTCCGCCAACGCCGCCCCGCAGCCTCCGCAGCCCACCCAGGTCTCCCCCGCCCTCGGCCAGATCCCGGTCACAGGCGCGCTTCCGACCTTCGGCCCGGCTACCGGGGATCAGGTGCCCGCCTCATCGGGCGCTCAGACGAGCGCCAACCAGCCGATCACAGACCAGCCGACCGTCGATTCGCCGCCAGAAGACTACGGATTCGCCGCTCCTTTCTAATCTCACCCGCCGACATTGTCACCACCGGTGCGAATGTTGCCGGAGTGAGCCTTGTGACTACGCCCGCAGATTGGCCAACCCGGTGAGTTTGCATATTCACCGGCAAAATCCCGGGTGAATATGCAAACTCACCGGATTTCGAAGATGATCATGAATGGGAGGCCGGAGGCCGGAGGCCGGAGGCCGGCTAGTCCAGCCGGAACGGAGAGAGCAGGTCGCCGGTGGCCTGGTCGGCTACCGCTAGGCCTATCTCGACCGGAACATCACGCAGCGAGTAATGCTGCTGCCCGGCGGCGGTCGTCGCGGTCAGCGTCATCAGCCCCTGCCGCCGCTGGAACCACGTCTGGTGGATTCGCCAGCCGATGATCGCATCGGTGCCGATGATGTTGCGGCGGCGGGCGAAGCTGCCGGTCCTGGTGACCAGCCACCCGCCCTCAAGCCGGTGACCGAGATTGCGATACCGGTCGACGGCGACCGCCACCGCGGCCGGCAGGAAGAGGAACGACCCGATCCAGACCCAGCTGGGCCCATGGCGGGCCCGGGTCGCCAGAGTAATCCCCAGCACGATCACGACGGCGGCCAGGAGCGCGCGGAACAGGCGGCGCCGGAACGCGGCCGGGCCGTGACGGACGAGCGGGCCCGCGCAGAGTTCTTCCGGTATGCCGAGCAGCTGGGCGGTGACCTGCCGGGCCACTTCGCGCGGAGCGGGTGGCACCAGTACCGAGCCTTCGTGCTCAGCGCCCCGGCCGACGTGCAGGCCGGTGGTGATCGCCACGCACCGGGCACCGCGCGCGGAGCGCAGCAGCATCGGCTCGCTGATCTCGACGCCGCGCAGCCGGTTCAGCGAGATCGTCGTCGCGCGCAACGACAGCAGGCCGCGGGTGACCCTGACCGTGTCGGCACCGCGAGAGGTGAGGCGGAAGTTCCAGTACACGGCGACGTAGCCGATGAGAGCGACGACCACGTAAAAGACGACCGCGACGACCGTGCCGGCCAGCACCCGCTGCACGATGTCCAGCGCGGCGAAGTCGCTGACCAGCCTCTTGACGGGGCTGGTCGACGTCAGGGTCACGTCGGTGGCGTTGGTGATCTGGATCACGGCACCGAACAGCACTCCGACCACGACCAGCCCGGTCATGGTCAGCGGGGCGAACCTGAGCCAGGACAACCGCAGCCTGACCAGATCCCGGTCGACAACGACCTGGCCAATAGCGGACGGCGCCCCGGCCCCAGCACCGGCCCCGGCGTCAAGACCAGCACCGGCCTCGGCGACATGAGCCAGCCCAGCGACCTTAGCCAACCCAACGGTCGCCCCGCTGGCCAGCAGCGTGATCCGCAACGTCTCGGCATCGGCCCTGGTCAGGCCGTCCAGGTGAAAGCTCTCGCCCGGCCGCAGATCGTTGCGCCCGGTGCCGATCGAAACCCGGCAGACCCCCAGGACCCGGTGCAGCAGATGCGCGGTGACGTCGACGGTCCTGATCCGGTCCCTGGCGACCGACAGCAGCTTGGTGCTGAACAGGCCACGACGCACGTAGACCCGCTCGTCGGTGATCCGGTACCTGGTCGTCGCCCAGTGGATCAGCCCCGTCACCACCGCGACGCAAGCCGCGAGCAGTCCCCACAGCAGCCTGCCGCCCGTACCTGAATGCAGGAGCAGCAGCCCGGCCAGCAACGGCACCAGCCGGACCAGGTCCGTGAGCGGCCGGACGATGAGGCTCCGAGGGCTGAGCCGCAGCCAGCCAGTATCCCCTCGACCGACGCCGACGCCGACGCCGACGCCGACGCCGGCCCCGACCCCGCCGACGACGCCGTCAACCGCGCCCACCGGCACCCGCGGCTGGTCGCCAGCCTCAGCTCCAGTCGTTCCGGCAGTCGTCACGTGGCGTCACCTGGTGTCTGCCCGGTTGCGACCGCGAGCTGGTCGAGCAACAGGTCTGCCAGCTCCTTGTCGAGCCCGTGGATCCGCACCGGACCGGCCGCCGACGCCGTCGTGGCGGTCACGTTGGCGAGGCCGAAAATCCGCTCGCCTAGTGACCGATGGCTGTCGATCGTCTGGATCCGATTGATCGGCGCGATCCGCCAGTGCACAGAGAACCAGCCCGACCTCGTATACAAGGCCTGATCGGTGACCTCCCAGCGGTGCACCGAATACCGCCAGCGCGGCATGATCAGCGCGTGCGCCGCGAGCACCACGACCGTGACCACGAGCGCGATCAGCCACGCCATGCTGAAGTTGCCCGCGGCCGCGAAGATGATCTCGGCCAGCACCACCACGGCGCTGCCGAAGGCCGCTCTGGCCGTCCAGTAACTGATCGCCCGGCGGCTCACCCGATTGCCCGGCACCCGCAATCCAGGCAACATCGGCTGGGCGGCGCGCTCGGTTGTCATCCCTCTAGGGTGCCATCAACTTACGACCGACCGGAATTTTTCTGCAAGTGGACGCACCAATCGCACTAATAAAGTCACCGCTAGCTGCCCTGACGCCAGGAAGCTAGATATTCACGTTGCAGCGGTGTCAGTTCATCGATTCTGGCGCCTCGCGCGGCCAGCGTGAGTTCTGCGACTATTGTGTCAATTGAGTCGGGCATCGGGTGTACGCCGCCCTCAAGCCTAGGAAACGCGGCTAGGCCGGCCTGGCCGCTGGCGAGCCATTCGAGCGCGAGCGCCTGGGCGGCGAAACCTAGATCCATCACGGAGGCGGGATTGCCTTCCGCCGCGATGAGGTTCACCACGCGCCCTTCGGCGAGCAGGATCAGCCTGCGGCCGTCGGCGAGTACGTACTCGTCGGCGTTCGGGCGGACGCCGCGATTAACCTCGACCGCCAGATCGGCCAGCGCCCTGACATCGATCTCCACGTCGAAATGACCGGCATTGGCGAGCACGCCATCGTCCCGCATGCTTTCAAAATGAATGGTGGTTATCACTTCACGTGAACCCGTCGCCGTGATGAAGACATCGCCGATCAGAGCGGCCTCCGCCATTGGCAGAACGCGGTATCCGCACATCAGCGCGTCGAGCGCCCGGACCGGATTGACCTCGGTCACGATCACGCTCGCGCCGAGTCCCGCCGCCCGGTCCGCGATCGCGGACCCGCACGGGCCGAACCCGGCGACCACCACGGTCTGGCCGGCCAGCAGCATGTTGGTGGACCGCAGCAGGCCGTCGATGACCGACTGGCCGGTTCCGTGGCCGTTGTCGAACATCCGCCTGGTGACCGATGCGTCGGCCGCCACGACCGGGAACGGCAGCGTGCCCGCCGCGGCCATCTGGCGGAGCCTGAGCACTCCGGTCGTGGTCGACTCGCAGCCGCCGATCACCCCGGGCACCAGTTCCGGCCGCTCGGTGACCAGGGTGTTCACCATGTCGCCGCCGTCATCGATGATCAGGTCAGGGCCGCAATCGAGCGCGCTATGGATGTGCCGGTAGTAGGTCTGCCGGTCCACCCCTGATTTTGCATAAAGATATGCGCCGGCTTGGTTCGCCAGTCCCGAGGCTACGTCGTCCTGGGTGGACAACGGGTTCGAGGCGGCGAGGTGGATCTCGCCGCCTCCAGCGGTGATCAGGCCGACCAGAACGGCGGTTTCCGGGGTGATGTGCAGGCAGGCGGCGATCCGGTGCCCGGCGAACGGCCGCCGCCGGCTGAACTCCTGCGCCAGCAACCCGAGCACCGGCATCGCCCGTTGCGCCCAGGCGATCCTCCCGCCGCCCGGGAGGCCGCCCGGGACAACGCCGGCCCTGCGCTGCTGCTCTAGCGACAGTTCGGGGCCGGCGTTGCGGTCGAGGTTTGGCATGGGGAGGGGCAGGGGCTAGTAGCGGTAGTGGTCCGACTTGTAGGGGCCCTCGACCGGGACGCCGATGTAGTCGGCCTGCTCCTTGCTGAGCTCGGTCAGGCGGACGCCGAGCGCGTCCAGGTGCAACCGGGCGACCCGCTCATCGAGGTGCTTGGGCAGCACGTGCACGCCGAGCGGGTACTCCTCGGTCCTGGTGAACAGCTCGATCTGGGCGAGTACCTGGTTGGTGAAGCTCGAGGACATCACGAAGCTGGGGTGGCCGGTCGCGTTGCCTAGGTTCAGCAGGCGGCCTTCGGACAGCACGATGATCGAGTGCTCGACGCCGTCCGCGCCCGTGATCACCCACTCGTCGACCTGCGGCTTGATGTTGATCCGCTTGACGCCGGGGAGCTTGGCCAGGCCGGCCATGTCGATCTCGTTGTCGAAGTGCCCGATGTTCCCGACGATGGCCTGGTGCTTCATCCGGCTCATGTGCTCGGCCGTGATGATGTGCAGGTTGCCGGTGGCGGTGACGAAGATGTCGGCCGTCGCCACCACGTCGTCGAGCGTGGCGACCTGGAAGCCGTCCATGGCCGCCTGGAGCGCGCAGATCGGGTCGATCTCGGTGATGATCACCCGGGCGCCCTGGCCGCGCAGCGACTCGGCGCAGCCCTTGCCCACGTCGCCGTAGCCGCAGACCAGGGCCACCTTGCCGCCGATAAGCGTGTCCGTGGCGCGGTTGATGCCGTCGACCAGCGAGTGGCGGCAGCCGTACTTGTTGTCGAACTTGGACTTGGTGACCGAGTCGTTGACGTTGATTGCCGGGAAGGCCAGCGTGCCGGCCCGGGCCATCTCGTAGAGCCGGTGCACGCCGGTGGTGGTCTCCTCGGTCACGCCGAGGATCTGGCTCGCCGCCTTGGTCCACTTGGCTGGCTCGCTGGCCAGGCTGGCGCGCAGGACGCCGAGGATGACCCGCCACTCCTCCGGGTCGTCGTCAGCCTCGGCCGGGACCTCACCGGCGGCTTCGAACTCCGCGCCCTTGTGGACGAGCAACGTCGCGTCACCGCCGTCGTCGAGCAGCATGTTGGGGGCCTCGGCGCCTGGCCAGGTCAGTGCCTGCTCGGTGCACCACCAGTACTCGGGCAGGGTCTCGCCCTTCCAGGCGAAGACCGGGATGCCGCGCGGGTCCTCGGGGGTGCCGTCCGGCCCGACCGCTACCGCGGCGGCCGCGTGGTCTTGGGTGGAGAAGATGTTGCAGCTGGCCCAGCGGACCTGCGCGCCGAGCTCGACGAGCGTCTCGATCAGCACCGCCGTCTGGATCGTCATGTGCAGGGAGCCGGTGATGCGCGCGCCCGCCAGGGGCTTGGTAGCGCCGTATTCCGCGCGCACCGCCATCAGGCCGGGCATCTCGTGCTGGGCAAGCCTGATCTCCTTGCGGCCGAACTCGGCCAGGGAGAGATCCGCGACCTTGAACGGCAGTTGTTCGGCTGGCATCTATCGGCGCTCCTCGTGGGCAGTTGATCTCGGGGCTGTGGTCTCGGCGCTGTGGGTGCGCGCCTGAAGTCTCAGTTAGAACGTACGGCACCGGCGGCCTTAATCGCATCCTCGAAGTGTCATTCTTGACAAAAATTTGTTAGATTAGCACTCATGCGCATCACCGAGGCAGCTGAGCGGCTCGGCATTTCCCCGCGAATGCTCCGATATCGGGAGACGCTTGAGCTGCTGCCGCCGGTTCATGGACGCCGGTCGCGGGCCGGAACTGGCGCCGGGCACCGGCAGTTCGGCGCCGGCGACCTCGACGCGGTGGCGCTCGGCCTCGCGATCGAGCGGCGCTACGACATCAGCCCGGCCGAGCTGGCGTTCGGCCTGCGGGTGCTCGCCGACCCGACGGCTAGGGCCGAGGTGGCCGAACTTGGCCGCAAGATCGGGCTGATCAAGCCGCTTCCGGCGCTAGCGATGGACTTCGAAAAAGAGCGCGCCGCCCGCTTCCTCCGCGGCACCTAGGACCCTTTGCCCGGCGCACACGACCCGAAAGGCTCAGCACCCGGCCCCGCACGACCAACACGTCGCTCGTCTTAGGGTGGGGACGTCTCAGGAAATGCGACTCCGGAAAGCGCCAGCGGAGACGACCGGGTTTCCGCGTTCCTCGAGAAGACGCCGAACCCCGCGACGAGCTGGCTCTCTCAGCATGAGTGGCCACTACCCGAACGTCTCGCGACGCACAGCGCGCCGCGCCGAGCAGTGAACAGCAGCCACACAGCCGCGACCCGGCTTCCAGGCCCGGCACTTCCCATCCATCGGACCCCACCCCATCCGTCGGACCCCACCCTCATCCGTCGGACC
>DATNFM010000367.1:0-3026 GCA_035606435.1 Streptosporangiaceae bacterium
GAGCAGAGCATCAGGCGATTTATCCTGGACTGGTCCGCCTTCCTTGTGCGCGCCAGTGGAGTACAGCCCTGCCATGCCTGACCCAGATGACTTCGACCGGCAGCTTCGTGACCTAACTTCCGGACAGGCCGAACCGGCCAAGTTCCAGGAGCTTTCAGCGGCGGAGCGGGCTCGTCGCGCCGCGACGCCGCCTCCAGCGCCGTCCAAGATGAAATGGCGCAACAACAGGAAAGCCAAGAAGCTGCGCCGTCCTGTAGACGAGCCCGGCAAGCGTCCGGGCACGCCGCAGCCCAAGCGCAAGACGCCGTCGATGGCCTCGCGCACGCCGGCCGCAAGGCGCAGGGCGCGGTACCTGCAGATTCAGAGGACCGTCGGCATCCTGATCGCCTTCGCCGCCCTGCTGTACGGCCTCCACCTGCTCGGCTTCGGCCCGCAGTAGCGGGTTAGGCTTGGGGACAGGACGACCGGGGATGCGCCCGCAGGGGTCGAAGTGACCGCAGCTGCGCCCTCAGGGAATAAAGCCCAACTTGATCAGCAGTTCGCGTTTGTCGCGGAGATAGGCAAGCTCAAGGGGGTGCTGCGGCAGACCACCCTGGGCGCGCTGGGCCGAGCGGAGAACTCGGCGGAACACTCCTGGCACCTGGCCCTGGCGGCGATCGCGCTCAGCGAGCACGCACCAGCTGATACGGACATCAACCGGGTGGTCGCCATGGTGCTGATTCATGATCTCGTCGAGATCGACGCCGGGGATATGTTTCTCTATGCAAAACCGGAGGAGCACGCGCGGCAAGAGTTGGCGGAGCGAGCGGCGGCCGACCGAATCTTCGCTATCTTGCCATCGGAGCAGGCCGCGGCCATGCGGGCCTTGTGGGACGAATTCAACGAGCGGCGGTCGGCCGAGGCGCGATTCGCCAGGGCAATCGACCGGCTGCAGCCGATGCTGGAGAATCTCGCCGCCGGCGGCGGGACCTGGAAGCGCCACGGGATCACCGCGGACCAGGTCCTCGAGAAGGTCGTGCTGATCGAGGACGGCTCCCCGGCACTGGGGAAATATGCGCGCGATCTGATCCAGCGCGCGATCTCGACCGGGTTGCTCGCGGCGTCAAGAGAAGAAGATTAGCTTCACGGCCGAAATGACGCCGATGATCACGATGATGACCCGCAGCGCGAGCGGCGAGAGGCGGCGCCCGATCTTCGCGCCGATCAGGCCGCCGATGCCGGAGCCGACCGCGATCAAGGCGACCGCTAGCCAGGCAACGTGGGCGAAGATCACGAAGATCAGGGCCGCGACCGCGTTCACGATCGTGACGAGGACGTTCTTGCCTGCGTTGATCCGCTGCAGGTTGTCGGTGAGGAACACGCCGAGCAGTCCGACCAGCAAGACACCCTGAGCGGCGCCGAAGTAGCCGCCGTAGACGCCGGTCAGGTAGACCCCGGCGATCAGGACCGGCCCGATGCGATCGGACTCATCGGGGTTGTGCCCGGCGACCCAGGCGGACAGCTTCGGCTGCAGGACGACCAGCAGGCACGCGGCGATGATCAGCACGGGCACGATGAGCTTGAACACCCCAGCCGGAAGTGCCAGCAAAGCGATCGCGCCGGTCAGAGCGCCGGCGAAGGAAGCCGCGCCGAGGCGCAGCAGCCGGTCGCGCTGGCCGGTCAGCTCGGCTCGGTAGCCGAAGCTGGCGGTGATGTTGCCGGGGATGACGCCGATGTTGTTGGACACGTTGGCGATCACCGGCGGGTAGCCGAGTGCCAGCAAGGTGGGGAACGTGATCAGCGAGCCCGAGCCCACGACGGCGTTGATCGTGCCGGCCGCGACCGCTGCGGCGAAGATCGCCAGGGCGGCCAGGCTACTCACAGAGCTGCTCACGCAATTCCTACCACTCCTGACCCTCGCGGCTAATCAGGCCTCAGATCAGGGTTAACCAGGCCTTAAATCAGATAGTAGGACCAAAGGCTCACAGGATAAGCGCGTGGGGACGGCGCGAGCGGTCCAGCGGGAGGCATGGCGTTCCACGATCAGCGGCACGCCGAAGCACCGGGACAGGTTCCGCTCGGTGAAAACCTCAGCGATCGGACCGGCCGTCAGTATGGAGCCGCCGCGCATCAGGAGCGCATGGGTGAAGCCGGCCGGAACCTCCTCGACGTGATGGGTGACCAGGACCAAGATCGGTGACCTCGGGTCCCGCACCAGCGCGGCCAGCCTGAGCATCAGATCCTCGCGACCGCCTAGGTCCAGGCCGGCGGCGGGCTCGTCGAGCAGGAGCAGCTCTGGGTCGGCCATAAGCGAGCGGGCGATCTGCACCCGCTTGCGCTCGCCCTCGGACAAGGTGCCGAACCGGCGCCTGATCAGGTGGGCGCAGCCGACCGCGTCGAGCAACTCGACCGCTCTGGCTACGTCGAAGGAGTCGAACTCCTCGGCCGTGCGGCGCAGGGTGCCGTACCCGGCGGTCATCACCAGGTCGATGACCTTCTCGGCCCGCGGCACCTGCTCGGCGACGGCCGCGCTGGCGACTCCCACCCGGCTGCGCAGTTCAGCGAGGTCGGCGTGGTCGGCGTGGTCGGCGTGGTCGGCCAGGCTGACCTGGTCCACTCGCTCGCCCAGCACCTCGGCCCGGCCTGAACTCGGCTCGATCAGCCCGCCGGCCAGCTGGAGCAGGGTCGTCTTGCCAGCGCCGTTCGGCCCGACGATCACCCAGCTCTCGTCCTCGCGCACGGTCCAGTTGACGTCCCTGAGCAGCATCGACCGGTCGCGGCTTACGGATACATCCCGCAGCCGCAGGACTGGTGGCGACATCAGCAAGCGCCGATCACGCCTGAGCCTGCGGCGTCGGCGTCCAGGACGCGACGAGCTCGCCCTCACCGCCGGCAATCTGCGTCCAGTCCGCCGCCAGGTCGATGACCGCGATGGCGGACGTGGGGAAGGCGACCGGAGCGGCGACCAGGATCTCGGTGACCTCGGCCGCCGCCGGATTGTGCCCGACGTACATCAGGCTGCGTACCTGCGGGTCGGTCTCGGCGAA
>DATNFM010000368.1:0-13250 GCA_035606435.1 Streptosporangiaceae bacterium
GGCTGGGCAGCCAGCCCGCACGACCAAGCCTTCGACCGCCACCAGCACGACCAGCCCCTGGCACCTGGACCCGCCGCCACCGCGACCGGCCTCGGGCACTCCGGGCCGCCAGCCCGCACGACCGACCCGCCGCCACCGCGACCGGCCTCGGGTGGGTGGGCAGCGAGCCCGCGCAAATGTTTCTCGCTAATAAAAGGGTTTAATCGGGGAGGATCTGACGCGGGATTCGCGGCGGGCGGTCGCGGCGCTGCCATTCTCTGGGATAGCCGAGCGAGACTTCTTCGTGCCGGATGTTGTCGTGCCAGATGGTTCGGGGGATGTGGAGGTGTCCGTAGACGACGGCGGCCGCCCGGAATCGCACGGGCCAGTCCGCCGTGCGCTCGGTACCGCACCACTGGGCGAACACCGGGTACCGCAGCACCCGCGTCGGCTCCCTGACGATCGGAAAGTGATTCACCAGGACGGTGCGCGTGCCGGGCGGCAGTTCAGCCAGCCGGCGCTCGGTCTGGTCTACGCGGGCCTCGCACCAGGCGTCGATGCTGGGATAAGGATCGGGATGCAGCAGCATCTCGTCCGTGCAGACGATTCCGGACGCGTACGCCTGTGCCAGGCCTTCGGCTTTCGTCTTCGCTCCGTCCGGCCGGAACGTGTAGTCGTACAGCAAGAACAACGGCGCGATCACGATCGGCCCGGTGTCCGCGTCCGGGCCGGGGTTCCAGGCTGGGTACGGGTCCTCTGGGGTAACGACGCCAAGCCGACGGCACATCGCGACCAGGTAGTCATACCGCTCGACGCCTCGCAGGTCCAGGGTTTCCCGGCTGTGGGTCCACAGCTCATGGTTGCCCGGCACCCAGATGACCTTGGCGAACCGGCTGCTCAGAGTGCTGAGGGCCCACTCGATGTCGGCCACGAACTCCCCGACATCACCGGCGACGATCAGCCAGTCACCCTCGTTCTGCGGAACAAGGGCCTCAACTATGGGCCGATTCTGAGCCTGCCCCACGTGCAGATCGCTCACGGCCAGCAGGCTCGGCCGCGCCGGGGCCCCCAGCTTCGCCTCGCCCGCCGGCCCAGCTTCCAGCTCAGCTCCAGACGCCAGCCCGGTTGCAGTATCTGGCCCATTTGCCCTATTGACCCCCACATTCGGGATCATCGCACACGCCCGAGTTCCCCTGGCCGGAAGCGTCCCCTAGCCGCGACCATCACGCCCCCGCGGGCCGCGTCTGACTCGGGCCGCGGGACTGGGGGCGACCAAGACTGTCAGTGGGGTGCGAGAGACTTTCCGTGTGCGGGTTGCTGTGGTGCCCGGCCCGCCTGGGGTCGGCCAGGGCGGACTCCTGCGCGAGCTCGATGAGGCCGGTGTCCCGACTTCGGACCCGATCGAAGTGCCCGACCTCGCGGCCGCCGTGCAGAAGTACGAGCAGGCTGGCGGGGTCCGTTGGGTCTGGTCGTCGGCCATCGGGCTCTACCCCCAGTTGCTTCGGGCCAGGGTCCGGGTCACGCGTTGCCACGATGTGGCCCTAACTGACGCCTTGCTGACCGCCAGAGACGAAGCGCTCCGTCCCGCCGTGGCCGGCACCGCGCTGGCTGCCAGTGACGAGGCGCTTAGCCCGACCTCGGCCGACACCTCGCCGACCGTCCCGAACGAACCACCCAGCCCAACCCAGGCCGACATTTCACCGACCACGAGAGGTGGGGCGCTTCGCCTCGCTGGCCGGGTCGCTGCGGAAGCGGCGGGCGGAGGTCGGACCGCTGCGGAAGTAGCTGACGCCGACCGGGCAATACTTCGGGCTGCGGATGCGCAGCGGGTCGCCTGGGCGAACGCGAACGCGAACGCGGGCCAGCGCACCATCCAGGATGCGCTGTTCGAATCCTCCGAACTCACGTCGTCCATGCCGCTGCGCGCACCGGAGGCTGGTCACGCCAGCGCCGAGCTGACCGAGCAACTGGAGGCGCTGATCGCGGTTCATGCGGACCAGTTGCGCAGGATTGCCGCCGACGAGCATCCGAAGCGGTTTGCGCTGATGGTGGCGGCCGACTCGGCTGGTGCCCTGACCGCCGCCGAGATGACGCTGGCCGGCCTGCCGTGGCGCGCCGACGTGCACGACGCCTTGCTCACCGAGATGCTTGGCCCGAGGCCGCCCGCCGCCGTGGCCGGACGCGGCGCTTCGGCTCAGCCGTTGCGCCCAGCGAAGCTGGCCGTTCTTGCGAGCCAGATCGCTGATGCCTTTAGTTCCCGCCGCCCGGTGAACCCGGATTCGCCCACCCAGCTGCTCAAGGCGCTCGCCGCCGAGGGTGTCCGGGTGCCCTCCACCAGGCTCGCCGTCCTGAAGGACGTCGACCACCCGGCTATCCCGCCGTTGCTTGAGTACAAAGAGTTGTCCAGGCTGCATTCGGCCTTCGGCTGGTCCTGGCTCGATACGTGGATCACCGACGGGCGGTTCCGCCCCGAGTACGTGGTCGCCGGGGTGGTCTCCGGCCGCTGGGCGTCGCGCGGTGGCGGCGCCCTGCAGATCCCGCGCCTGCTGCGCCGGGCCGTGGTCGCCGATCCCGGCTGGGTCTTCGTGGTCGCCGATGCCGCCCAGCTCGAGCCTCGGGTGCTCGCCGCCCTCGCCGGCGACCGTGCCTTTGCTGCGGCCGCCGCCACCGGTGACCTCTACACCGAGTTGGCTGGTGCGTTCGGGGGCGACCGGGCGAAAGCGAAGATCGCGATGTTGTCGGCCATGTACGGCGGCGCGGGCGGCGAAGCCGGCCAGTTGCTTGCCGTGCTGCGCCAGCGGTTCCCGGCCGCGTCCGCCTACGTCGAGGCAGCGGCACGCGCGGGCGAAGAGGGCCGGGTCGTCCGATCGGTACTCGGCCGCACGTGTCCGCCCCCGTCGGCCCGCTGGCGCGAGCTGACCGAGGAAGCCGCCGACCCCGACGCTGAACGCGACCCGAGCGCCGGCCTGGCCTCGCGCGCCCGAGGCCGGTTCACCAGGAACTTTGTCGTCCAGGCCAGCGCGGCCGACTGGGCCGCCGTCATGCTGGCCAACCTCCGGGCCGGCCTCACCAAGATCGCCGGCGACCCGCCCCAGAGCCCAGAGCCAGGCCGGGCACTAGCCGGCGATCACAACACCGCCGGGCCAGCGACGCCACCAGGACAACGACTGGGGGCCAACGATGCCGTAGCCGACCGGGCATCCGAACTGGTCTTCTTCCAGCACGACGAGGTAATCGTGCACTGCCAGGAACACCTGGCCGACGCCGTGGTCGCCGCCGCGACCAAGGCGGCCAACGACGCCGCCCGCCAGGTCTTCGGCGTCACCCAGGTCGTCTTCCCGCTCACAACGGCCGTGGTCACCTGCTACGGCGACGCGAAGTAACCTGACTTTGATCATGATCACGGAGTCTCCGTGATCGGGACGCCCTGACCTGCATGCTTTGCCGGGCTGCGCAAGAGAAATATGCGTACTTGGCCGGACCTGAGCCCATCCCGTCGGGCGGCGCAATCGCGAACGCGCCTGTTCCCCGATGACACCACATAGCCCTGCCGTGAGCACATAGCCCTGCCCGCGAGCACATAGCCCTGGCTGCGAGCACATAGCCCTGGCTGCGAGCACTTAGCCCTGGCTGCGAGCACTTAGCCCTGGTTAGCGACTTCGGAATCGGGATCAATCCGGCAAATTTCGTCGCTAACCAGGGCTAAGTTGTCGCAATCAGGGCTAAGTCGCGCGCGGGTCGCGGCCTGACAGCACCAGCGGCTCCGCGCAAGGGCTCATTCCGGGCATCGGTGTGCGAACCCGTGCTGGCGAAGCCCGGATCTCCAGAACCACGCCCCGGCGGGCGCCGTGCCCGCCCCCCGGAGAGGGGACAGACCCGCCGGCCTGAAGCGCCTGCCCCCGATGCCTCGCATCCTCGCTAGCGGCGGGTGCCGAGCGCGGCTCCTCTCGTGAGCTGGTGGAACAACTGCTCGGTATCCGGGTGCGGCTCGCCGCCCGGGGCGATCTCCGAGATGGCATCCAGGCAGCCGGTCCAGGCCGTGGCCACGCCGTCCGGGTTCCCGGCCTCGTGCTCGGCGAGCATCAGCGCGCGCCAGAGTTGCTCGGCGGCGGTCTCGGCGGATAGGCCCGTCCTGGCGGCATGAGCGGAGGCCCGGGGATCACCGGCGGCCAGTTCGAGCTGGGCGAGGAGTTCGGCGGTGTCAACGATCTCGGCCCTGATGGTCTCGATCAGGCCGATGTCGATCCACCAGTGGTAGCAGTCGGCGAACGGCTCGCCCCTGACCAGTGCCATCGCGGCCCGAAGATCGTCGCGGCGGCGCTCGGCCCGCCCGCGCCGGGCCAGATTGTTGAAGGTCGCCCAGTCCAGGCTCAGGTCACCGTGCGGAACGTAGATGCCGCTGCCCAGGTGGATGATGTACTCCTGCCCGTCCGGGGCCTGGCCAAGGCGCTTTCTGGTCCTGGTGATCAGCTGACGAACAGAATCGGCCGGCCGTGGATGATCGGCGTCCGGGCCGAGCAGCGAGCAAAGCCCGGAGTTGGACACCCCTACCGGTGCGTGCAACGCGAGCGCCAGGATCAGCTCGGCTTGCTTCGGCAGCAACTGCTCGGCGGCACCCACGATCTCGACCGGCCCGAGCACCTTGACCTGGAGGCTCGGTGCGGCGTGCCGCGCCCGCTTGCCCGGCGGCTTGGCGTAGCTGTCGACCGGCCCGGTTTGGCTATCGCCAGCCCCGTAGTCGCCCACCGGCCACGAGGGGACGCTCTGACCAAGACCCTGCGGCTGGCCGAACGCGCCGAAGTCACCCGGCGAACCGAAGTCACCCGGCGAACCGAAGTCACCCGGCGAACCGTAGCCCTGGCCATAATCGGCGAGCGGAACCGTCGACCATCCATTGCCGCTGGATCCGGCTAGGCCCGCATCGGACGGTTCGAACCGGTTGGACCAGCCAGGACCGTCGGGCCAGCCTGGACGCGCCGCCCCTGCCTGCTGCTGGCCGTCTGGCCCCTGACCATCGCCCCCCTGGAACTCCCCAGGCGGCATTCCGTCGGGTCGGGGCAGGTTCGGCGGCAGGTAGCCGACCGCGCCATTGGGCTGGGCGTAGCCGATCGGGGCAACTGGGCCGGGGTGATTCATCTCCATACTCCCTTGCGGCGACGGCCCACTTACCGGCCGGACGAACTCGTCTTGCTGACTCCCGGGCGCGACCGGGACGCCAGGCGCGACCGGCGCCGCTGCAAGCCTGATCCAGGGCGGCGCGCCGAAGTCCCCGTAGGGCGCGTCCTCCGGTCCCACATCGTCGGTGCCGGCCGCCGTCGCGAAGATCCCGGCCAGCGCCTCGTACTCGGCCACGGTCAGCGTCTGCGGCCAGACCGTGATCTGGTGCTGCGGACCCAGGTAGGCCAGAGTGATCGTCGCGAGGATCTCATCGGGCCGATCGGGGTCATCCGCGAGCTGGAACACCGCCGGGGCCAGCTTGCCGTCCTCGCTTTGGATGTCTCCCGCTATCAGTGCGGCGATGCCGCCGGGGCCGTCGGCCAGGTCGAGCAGCCGTGACATCTGGTGCGGCGTCGGCCGTTGCCGGCTGACGAGCAGCGTGAGCCCCCAGTCTTCGTCGTCCGGATCGGCCATCCGGCGGGTCCTGACATCGGGCGGGCCGTTGTCGTTCATCCGCCTGGCTATCGCCCTGGCTCGGGTCTCAAGCAGACCGAGCGCGTCGTCGAGATCGCCGCACAGCTCGGCCCGGCCGAGCACGTCCAGCTCGTCGCAGCCCGCCAGCACCAGGTCGTACCAGCCGCTCCAGTGACTGGAGGCGAGCTCGGTCGCGGCCGTGACCAGCACCCGGTCGGTGAGCTCGTCGGGACCCTCGCAGCAGGTGACCCGCATCGCTTCCAGGTCGAGCAGAAGGTAGCCGCCCGCCTCGGTCGCCCCGGCCGTGAACAGGCCAGGCAGCAAGTCGCCCACCTCACCCGGCACCGGCGGCACCGGCTGGGTTCCGGGTTGCGCGCCGCTGAGCTTGACCGTCCAGGCCATCGCCTGGCGAGCCGGCGCGATCGTGAACGGCGCCGGCGGAGGTGCCGCCGCCGGAGCCGAGAGCAGGACATCGACTGTGTCCGCGGTCAGGTGAATGCCGACGATGGGCGGAAGCGCCTCGCCGCCGACCGCGATCCCCTCGCTCAGATCATGCAGTGCCTCCCTGAGCGTCGCCGGCGCCCGGACCGTACCCGCGCCCGGCTCACCGCCCCGGTCGAACTCTTCCCCCGCCACGGCGAGCTGGCCCGTCCACGCCGGCTCATTCTCGTCCCCTGACCCGTCGTACAGCCCGGTGCCGTCGATCGGCTCGGCGCCGTCAAACGACTCGTCGTACTGGTCAGACCCCGCGTAGGCCTCGTAGGACTCGTCGGACTCATCGCCGGTGTAGCCGTCGTACTCGTCGTCGTCTTCGGCCAGCACGTACTCACCCGAGTCGTCGAACCGCGGCGACGAATCCAGCTCGTCGGCCGGGTCGAACGGCTGCCAGCTGGTCGCCGGGACCCGGCTGCCCGCCGGACCTCGCTCGTCCGACGAGTCCGACGAGTCCGACCAGTCCGAGCGGTGCGGCGGGCCGAGCAGCCGCGACAACTCCGCATCGTCCTCATCGGGTTCGGCCGGCCCGGACCGGCTGAGCGGCCATTTAGCGGCTGCCGCCCGAAGCCTGGCCTCGACTCTCCGCTCGTCCGGATCGGTCGGCAGGGCGATCCGGCGACCGGGCCGCCGGGCCTGACGTTGCCGGTGCCTGAGCCGGTCCAGGCTCGCGAGCGCCGCTCCGGCCAGCATGCCGACCGAGAAGAGCGCGACTTCTGCGATCTGATCGTGCCGGTCGGCCGAGGCCGTCCCCGGCTGCGTGGTCGGCCCGGACGCCTGGGTCCCGCCACCGCCGCTCTGCCCAGTCTGCCCCGGCTGCCCTTGTCCGCCCGAGCCGTTAGCTCCGCCCGCCCCGCTGCTCCCGTGCTGGCCGTTCGAGCCGTGCTGCCCCCCGGAGCCGTGCTGCCCCCCGGACCCGGAACCCCGCCCAGCCGACGGGTGCGAATGGCTGAAGTGCCGGTGCGCAGAAGGATGCCCGTCGTGGTTGCCGCTGCCGTTCTGATTCCCCGACCCGTGCTGGCCACTGCCGCTGCCGCCGAACTGCGAGGCCGGAGGAAGCTCGAGGTGCCAGCCGGCCAGGATCAGCGACGGATTGCTGAACACCTGGCCGCCGACCATCTGGTGGCCGAGGTTCAGCTTGACGATCTCGGTGTACCGGTCGCCCGCGCCGAGATAATGCTGCGCGATCGTCCACAGGCAGTCGCCTTCGCGGACGACGATTACCCGGTTGTGGGCCGCCGTCGGCTCCTCCCGGTCGGCGCGAGCCGACCGGGCCGCGTGCTCGGAACGGCCGGCCTGAGCCGATTGGGCCGACCGGGCCGCGTGGTCCAGCGGGTTAGCCCGGGCCGCAGGCGAGACATGCTGGACGGTGGCGGCCATGGCCGAGCCCGTCGCGAGCGAGACGGCAACCGGAGTCGTGAATGTCAATGCGGCCAGAGCCACCAGCCGGCCGGCCATTCCCTGCAGCCCGCCAAGGCGAAGCCTGGGCGCTCGCCGGCCGCGAATAGCAGCCTGCGCCTCAGCCAGAACAGCGACCGTGAACGCGAGCCACGCTATCCAGGACACGTATTTGACGGCCCCGATAAACAGGCTGCCATTGTCCTGACGCATAAGGGTAGAACTGACCTGGTGAAACGTCGGCAACCTCGACGGTATCGGCGAACCGCCGAATCGGTAAAGGGCAATGGGCAGGCCAATGACCAGGACGACTAGGGTTAGCAGCGCCAGGAGGCCGCGAAAAGCGCCTTTGGCTCGATTTCTTCTCATGTGCCTGGTCCCGTCACGCCAGTAACTAGCGAAGCCACAGCAATTCCGGTCGCCGACATCTTGTCGATTCCGACCAGCGAAAGCAGCGTCGTGTTCTCGCTGACGGTGACCGTCACCCTGATCGTGTCTCCGGTTCCGGTGACCGAGCCGCTGTAGCCGGCGTTCGCGAGATACGAACGCGCGGCCGCGATCGCCTGCGGCAGGTCGACCCGGTAGGTGCCCGAGCTATACGCGGTGGAGGTGTTCACGATGCCGGCGCCAGCCCTTGCCGCCTCTTGCGCTATCGCGAAGGCGTTCTCCTTCTGATCTAGCTGACGACCGCCGTCGATCACCAGGCCGGTGAAGGCAAGCAACACGACCAGCAGCACGGCGAGCATCAAGGTGAGCGATCCGGAGTCGCGCTCACATTGAGCAGGCGGGGTACCGCGATGTCGTCGCATCCTGCTCCTTCCCTCAAGGTGTGCTTGGTCGCAGATTGTGTGGTGCGGGGTGTGACAAGGCCGTGACACTCACCCGCACCGTCCTGACCTGCGGTGGAATCACGGTCGCGGCTAGATTCCGCGACCGGTAGGGATCGAGTGGCGACGCGAAGTTGGCGTTCAGCGTGATCGAGCCGGGCACGCCGGGCACGAGCAGATCGGACAGATGCACGACGCACGTCACCCGAACCCGGATATCGACCGGCCGGCCGATCGGCGTGTTGAACGCCTGGCTCAGGTTCAGCAGGCTCACGGTCGGCTGGCAGTTCAGGTCGTCGGCCGCCAGCGCGGAGGTCGCGCCAGAAATGGCGGCCCGCTGGGCGGCGGCCTGCGAGGTCGCGACCGACGCCTGCCTGGCCGCCTCACGGGCGGCCGCGTCGACCGCGTTCCGCGCGGTCGAGACTCGCCCGGCCGCGATGACGAACCCGATCAGCATCAAGATCACCGGAGCGATCAGCACCAGCTCCAGCGGCGCGTTCCCGCGATCGGACCTAAGGCCAGTCTTTTCAAGATCAAAATCAAGATCAAGATCATTAGCAGGAGAAACGCATTGCGCCACCTCTCCGCCCGCAGTCCAGAGCCCAGTCCCGTCCACGGAACCCGCCGGCCCGCCTCGCCCCGCAGCCCCGACACCAGCCCCGCCCACGGAACCCGCCGGCCCGCCTCGCCCCGCCGGCTCGCCTCTGGCCTCGAACCGGCCGCCCCTTGCCCGGCTACTCATGAGTCTGTTTCCGGGGGGTGGCGGCGCTGGCCAACAGCATCGTTGCCCCGCTGATGTCGTAGTCCAGGGGCGGGGCTACAACACCGTTGCCTTCCTGGTGTCGCTGGGGCAGCACCGCTGCCCCTCTGGTGTTGTAGCGCGGTTGCTGGCAACGACACCGTTGACTCCCTGGTGCTGTAACCCGGCGTCCGGGCAAGAACGCTGAGTCGCCGAGCGCGACGAACCGCTCGACCGGGGCGGTGACCACCTCGGTGACGCGGATCGGGAGACCGGGCACCATCGAGGGAATCCGCGCGCTCACGGTGATCCTGACCGTGGTCGCGGTCGTCCCCCTGGCGCTGGCGGTCACGTTGCTGAGGAAGGTGGACGTCGCCGAGGTCGCGAAGGAGACCGCCGCCTGCGCACCGCTTCCCGGCGGCGGCTGCGAGGTTCGCGCCACGTCCGCGCCGTGCCTGGCCGCAGCTAACACCGACTCTCTGGCCAGGTACCAGATCGAGGCCTGGACCATGGTCATGATCCCGATCAGGAAGACCGGGACGATGATCACGTAGCTCAGCGTCATCGCCCCGGCCTCCCCGGACGGTGCCCCCCGGAGGGGAGCCCCTCGAGACAGGGTCCTCGGCGACCCGGCCAGCCGACGCGTTCGCGGATGACGCCGGATCGGGCAGATCACTTGTTCATCTTGGTTGCCTGCGAGCTGATCGCTGACTTGAACAGCGGATAGGCGACGAGGGCGCCTGCGACCAGCAGCCCCGCGATCACGATCCATTCCAGAGTGAGCGCGCCGGCATCGTTGCGGAAGATCGTCCTCCCGAGTTGGCGAGCGCGGCCGGCCAGGTAACTGGCCGCCATCTGCATCATTTCCATATCCGAACCTCCTTCGTGGTTACCCGAGCGCCCGGTAGACGACGGGGAAGACGATGAGCAGCAAGAAGCCCGCGCCGAGCAGGGCGATCGGGATGACCATCGTGGTGCTGCGGGAACTGGCCTTGGCCTTGGTGGCGGCGAGCGCCTCGGCCCGCATGGACTCGGCCCGCGCGGTCAGCGTCTGCAGGATCCGCGCTCCTTCGTGACCCGCGACCTCGGCGATCTCGGCCAGATCGGCGAGTTCGGCGACGCCGGTCGTCGCCGCGAGATCGGCGAGCCCTTCCCAGGGCGGGCGGCCGGCCTTTCTCGCTGCGGCCAGGGCGCCGGAGATCCGGGCGAACGCCCAGCCACCGCCGATCTGGGCGGCGGCCTCGAGCGCCTCGGTCGGCGCGGCCCCCGCGCCTCGCTCCAGCGCGACCAGATCGAGATAGCTAGTCAGCGCGTGCTTGAAGTCGACTCGCTTCTCGGCCGCGTTGACCCGGACCACGAGGTCGGGGGCGAAGAACATGGCGACTCCGAGCCCGAGCGACGCGACCGCGGGCAGCAGCAGCGACTCATGGTGACCGGTAGCGATCATCAGCGCCTCAAGGAACGGTATGAAGGCCAGGCCGACAACGCCGTAGACGATCTTGTTGATCACCCACTGTTCGGCGTCCTGACCGAGCAGCGCCAGGTCGGCCGACGGGACCGGGAGCCACGGCAGCGCGCCGACCTGGCGTCCCAGCGTGCGCATCGACATCAGGTCGGAATCCAGGCCAGGGGTGGTGCCGCCGATCCTCGCCAGGGCGGCATCGAGCCTGGGCCCGGCCGGCATGATCTGGCTCACGGCGACGAACAAGCCGATCCCGATCAGCGTGCCGGAGATGATCACGATGAGGTTCACCAGCCACCTCCCACGCCGACGCCTCCGACGCTCCCGGCACCGACCTGCTGCGGTTCTGAGTCATCGGCCGCCCACTGAGCGGACTCAAGGAACCGGCCGGGCACCGGGATCTGGCCGAGCCGGTACAGCCAGCTCAGCCCGGCCGCATACAGGACCGCGACCACCCCGAGCACCATTTGGCCGGTGAAGGTGCCGTACGGCGCCGAGTACGCCCTGTTGAAGATCGCGAACGCGGTGAACCCGGCGATGAACACGATGATCCAGCGGATCGTGGTCCGGTGCTCAGCGCGGCTGGCCTCGATGTCGCGCCGCGCAGCCACGTCGCGGGCGAGCAACTCGGCTAGCGCGCTGAGCACGCCCTGGACCCCGCCGCCGCGCTGCCCAGTGGCGATGAGCAGCGCGGCGACAATCCGGTCACCCGCCGGGTCGTTGATCTCATCGGCGAATGCCCGAAGCGCTTGCGCCGTGCCGACCCGGGCCGACATGCGCCGGGCCAGCGCGGTTACCTGCGGTGCGATGGCCGGCGGCGCGGTCCGGGCGCTCACCGCCAGCGCGTCTTCCAGCCCGCGGCTTGCCGTCAGCATGTCGGCGAGCCTGCGGGTCCACTGCTCAAGGCCCTCGAGCATCGCGGTGCGCCGCTTGGTTTCGGAGTTCGACAGCAGCTTCGGCAGGAACAGCACCGCGAGCGCGGCCGCCAGTGCCGCGACCGGCCACCTGGTCACGGCGAGCATCGCCAGGCCGGCGACCACCGCGATCAGGCCCTTCCGGCCGGCGGCACTAGCGAACGTCCCGGAACCTAGGCCGCGTCGTCCGGGAATACCCGGCGCCGGGGCACGCCGGGTGAGTTCAGCAACGAAAAGGACAAGGCCGCCGAAGATCAGCGCTCCGGCCCCAGCTGCGAATGCGATCATCGGGTCACCGCCAGTTGCCGGGCTGTCCGGGGGTCTTGTGCAGGTCGAGCATGTGCAAGTTGAATCCGGCCGCCTCCAGCCGGGCCAGCATCGGCCCGGAAGGAGTGTGCGCGGCCGCCGCCCGCCCGCCGGGTCCGAGCGGCAGGAACAGCCGGTTGACGGCCGGCCGCTCTGAGTCTCCCGGCGGCATGACCTCCAGAATCTCGGCGACGTACCGGACCGTGCGGTGGCCGTCGTAGCGCTTGCGTACCTGAATGATCAGGTCAACCGCCATGCCGACCAGGATGTGGATCGCGCGCTCGGCCAGCGCCAGGCCGCCGCGCAGCCCGAGGATCAGGATCCGGTCGAATGCCTCGGCCGGCGAGTTGGCGTGCAGCGTGCACATCGAGCCGTCCTGGCCCGAGTTCATCGCTTCGAGCATCGGCATGATCTCGCCGCGCCTGACCTCACCAACGATGATCCGCTGCGGATTGTGTCGCAGCGCGTGGGCGATCAGGTCGTGCAGCGAGATCTGGCCCGCGCCCTCTGAATTCGCTTCGCGCGACTCGAACGCGATCACGTCCGGGTGCATCTCCTGCTCGTGCAGGTAGAGCTCGTACTCGCTCTCCAGCGTCGCGATCCGCTCGCCCGGCGGGATCTCGCTGGCCAGGGCCCGGAGCAGGGTGGTCTTCCCGGCGTTGACCCCGCCGGTCACGATGATGTTGCACCGGCTCTTGACGGCGGCGGCAAGAAACGCGGCCGTGACCTGGTCGAGGGTTCCGAGCTTGATCAGGCTGGAGAGGGTGACGTCGAGCTGCCCGTGCCGGCGAAGCGAGACACACGGCCTCGGCGTGACCGACATCGTGGCCGTCATCCGCGCGCCGCCTTCGAGCGCGACGTTGACCAGCGGCGACGCGGCCGAGAAATCACGGGCCGTCTGCCCGCCCCTGGTCGCCCAGGTGCGGATCATGCTCACCAGCGCCTCATCACTGGCCGCGATGGGCGCCGCGGCGACCCGCTCCCCCGTCGAGTAGGTCACCCAGACTTGGTCAAAACCATTTATGTCTACGTTTTCTACTTGAGGGTCTCTTAAAAAAACCGCCAGTGGTCCGAGACCGTAACGTTGGTCATAAACAGCACCAGCTAGCGCCTCAAGCTCGGACGGGCTTGGCACCGGAGCGCCGAGCCTGACCTGGTGCTGGCTCCATCCCCTGACCGCATCCCTGATCAGCGGCATGACCTCGTTCTGCGGGGCGCGGTCCGGCAGGATGTCGGCGATCATGCCCAGGATCTCCGATACGCCCGCCAGCAGCTTGGTGTCGGTGAGTCCGGCCGGCTCGGAGCGATGGCCGAGTTCGGCGCTGGCGGCCGGGGACAGCGATCGGCGGGCGAAGCCGTTGGCCGGCGGGGCCGGCGACGGGGGCGGCGGCGGAGGTGACGGGATGGGCGGGCCCGGCAGGCTAGGCAAGCTGGGCAGCTTGGGCATCGACTGAGCCGGAGGGAGCTGCGGTCCACCCGGCCGGGCGCCTAGGCCCGGGGCG
>DATNFM010000369.1:0-13693 GCA_035606435.1 Streptosporangiaceae bacterium
CAACCAGCTAAGCGGTGCGATAGCCGGATGCGGCTCGAACTCCTGCTCAAGCGGATTGGTGTGCGCCTCGTCGCCAGCGCCGGGTGCGTCCATCCTGGCAGCCTACGACCAGCGCGCGACGCCCGAGACCCGCCCCGGAGCTAAGCCCGGAACCCAGTCCGCCAAAGCGCTGCGGCCGTGACTAGCCCGTCCACCGCGACTGGCCCGTCCACCGCGACGGCCGAGCCCCGCCAGCCCACGCGCTACGGCCGAAACCCAGCCTGCCCGAGCGTTATGACCTTGACCCGGCGCGCCACAGCCTGAGCACGACCAACGCGCAGCAACCGGCGCAGGCCGCGCAGATAACGGTGAGAACAATCGCGCTAAGGTCGGCCACCACACCGGCAGTCTAAGCCGCGATCCCCCGAACCCCCGCCTCCCGCACCACAACTCCCCCTGTGTCGCCCGTCAACTCCCCGTGTCGCCCGTCAACTCCCCTGTGTCGCCCGTCGCTCGGTGAGCAAGATCATCTTTCAGTTCCGGGTGAATATGTAAATTCACCGGATTTTTTCCAGGTGAATATGCAGATACACCGGGTCAGCTCGGATGCACGGCAATCCCCAGGAGCACCTCACACAACATTCGCCTCAGCAGCCGCACTTCGGCCGCAGCCCGTTGCGCCGGAGCGGGCAACTGGCACCAGGACGCCGATCATTGCAACCTGGGCGGCGATCATCGACGCCGGGGAAACGTCGATCGCTCGGCGCGGACTGCCCCGGCCGGGTTACGACCGGACGACACGCCCCGCTTATGAAGCCACGCGGCACCCATGGGGTCGCCGATGCGGTAGACAGATGCGATCAGTGGTGGGCGAGAGATGGTAAGGATGGACAACATGACATCCAGCTCACTCGTTATCAAGGTGACCGTCGGCAAGGACGACGCGGAGCGCTGCAATCAGGCGTTCAACATCGCCGCCACCGCCGTGGCGAGCGGCGTGCCGGTTTCGCTGTGGCTTGCTGGCGAGGGAGCCTGGCTCGGCCTTCCCGACCAAGCCGAGCAGATCAGGCTCGCCTACGCGACCCCGCTCGCGGAGCTGCTCGCCGCGATCTTGCAGGGCGGGACCGTGACCGTCTGCGCCCAGTGCGCCGCCCGGCGCGAGATCACAGAAGACGACCTCATCAAGGGCGTCAGGATCGCCGGCGCCGCCACGTTCGTCGCCGAGGTCATGGCCGAAGGCGCCAAGGCCCTCGTCTACTGACCTCGAGTCATCCGCCTCAATAGCAACGGAGGGTCATCGTCGCCGTCGATCGGCCAGCGACAATAACCTGACTTGACCATGATGCTGGATTTCCGCGATCGCGATGCCCTGACCTGCGTGCTTCTTCTTGCGTTAGGCAAGATGCGCGTACAGGCCCATCACTCGGGGAGCAGCGACGGACGCGCCTGTTCCCGCTGATGCGAGATCGCCTCGGTGACGCGAACTTAGCCCGGGTTGCGGACGCCTTAGCCCGGGGGCTACGTCGCGTGCAACCTGCGCCTCGGTAACGCCAGCGGGCCGGCCAGAGCGCACCGCCCCCGCTCGGCGGCTTGCAGCAACGGAGGCCCACGTAACGACGCCCGGCAGCAACTCAGGGCCAGCCCCGCCCACGCGTAACGACACCCGGCAGCAACTCGGGACCAGCGCCGCCGACGTGCGCCGGAGTTCGGACGGCAAGGCGGGGAGCGTTGCGCCTGGGAGAGGGCGGGCGCGTTAGGGCTAGGCGGGGACGGCGGCTAGGCGTTCTGAGCGGAGGCGGCGGGTCCAGATCTCGGCGGACTCCGGGAGCGGGGCCAACTGGCGGCCGGTCGCCCAGGTCAGCAGCAGGTCGGCTAGGCCCGGGTTGCGGACCAGGGCCGGGCCGTGCAGGTAGGTGCCGAGCACGCGTCCGTCGTAGGCGCCCTCGGTGCAGTCGCCGTTGCCGACTCCGACGCGAACGGTCGCTAGCGGCTTGACGCCCGGGCCGCGCCGGGTGACGCCCTGATGATTCTCGAAGCCGGTCAGCCGGTCGACTCCCAGCGCCGGGTCGACGTCGGCGACGATCTCGCCGACGCCCCGGCGCTCGCCGCGGCCGCTATGGAGGTCGATCAGGCCGAGGCCCTGCACCGGCTCGCCCTGGGCTCCGCCGAACACCTCGCCGATGAGCTGGTAGCCGGCGCAGACCGCGAAGACGACCGCGTCGCGCGCCGCGGCGGCGGCCAGTCCGCCGTCGGCCTGCAGTCGCCGGGCGGCGAGAACCTGCGGCAGGTCTTCGCCGCCGCCCAGCAGGTAAATGTCGCCCTGGCGGGGAACGGCCTGGTCGGAGTTCACCCCGATCGGCTCGACCTCGATCCCGCGCAGTGCGGCCCGGCGGCTCAGCATCAGCAGGTTGCCGCGGTCCCCGTAGGTGCTCAGCAGGTCCGGGTAGATCCACACCAGCCGGAGCGCGGAGGGTCCAGGCGCCGAGCGCCGGGCCGAGGTGGCGGTCTCGCGGACCGGCCTTCTGGCAGAGTGGCTGGGGTTGTAGACCGAGGGGGGCAACGGCTCGGCCGGGCGCATCGGCTGGTCGAAAGCCACGGTGGCTGGTTCGGCCGCCCGAGGGTCAAGGGCCGAGTAGTCGGCTGAGGCCCGGTCGAGCGGGGGCTTGGGAAGCGGGTTGTCCGGCCGGTCGCTCGGGTCAATCGGCGGCAGGTAGCTCCCGGAAGGCGACGACGGGTAGTTCCCGGCGGGCGGCGACGGGTAGTCCCCCCGAGGTGACGGCGCGGCGTGCTTTGCCCTGTGGGTTGGATATTCGTCATCTCGCCCGTTCAAGCCCCAGCTCCATCCTGCCCGCTCTGCTCACACCATCCCAAGTACCCATCCTGGCGTCTCAAACGTCTCTATGCGGAGCAAACCCTTGACCGCGCGGTGTTTCGAACACGGGGCCCGGGCGGCAGGCAACCGCGCAGGAGCCAAGGGCAGGCGAAGCGCCAGCTCACACGGTGCGACCGACGACACCCCTGATGTGCTGGAACGCGGTGTAGTTGGCGATCACGTCGAGCTGGCCTGGAGGCACGGCGTCGATCGCCGCCTCGATGTCGTCCACGAGGTCGAACGGAATGCCGTCGGCTTCGAGCCGGACCGCCAGGTCGATCCTGCGCTCGCCGGTCACCAGCACCGGCCGCCCGGCGAGTACCCGGTAATCGACATCCCAGAGCCACGAGGTGTCCCGGCCGTCGGGTCCCTGGGCGTTGACCGCGAGCAGCACCGGCGGCTTGGCTGGATCGAGTACGTCGAACGCTTCCAGCCAGCCGGCCGGGTTCTTGGCCAGCAGCAGCTTGACCGTCCGGCCGCGCCGCTGGACCGTCGTGTAGCGGCCCGCGACCGACGTCACCTTGCGCAACTCGGGCAGGGCCTGGTCGACGTCCGCACCGAACAGGCTCGCGACGGCCAGTGCCATCACCGCGTTCGACCGGTTGGCGCGGCCGGGCAGGGCCAGGTTGAGCTCACGCACCGTGCCGGCCGCATCGATGACGTTCGGGCCGTCCAGCACCCAGCGGGCCGATGGCCTGGACAGCGCGCACTCGCCGCAGCGCCAGCCAAGCTCGTCCCGGCGCAGGTGCGAGCCGCAGTCCGGGCAGCACCACGAGTCCTCGAACCAGCGCTGGCCGGCGGCGACCCAGGTCACGTTGCTGGGTGGCTCGGCTCCGACGGCGCCGGGCCCGGGAAAGCCGTTCGCGCCGGAGAAGGACCTCTCGGGCCTGGCCCCGACCCCCAGATCCGGCCCTCCCGACCCGCCCAGCCCTACCGACCCGCCCGGCCCTCCGGACCCGCCCAGGCCTCCCGGCCCGCCCGGCCCGCCGGATCCTCCCAGCCCGGTCGCGCCGGCCGCCCAGGCGATCAGCGGGTCGTCGGCGTTGGCGATGATGCGAACGTCCGGCGAGGCCGCGAACGCCTCGCGCCAGCGCCGCGCGATCAGCCAGATCTCGGCCGCGCGGTCCATCTGATCCCGGCTGAGATTCAGCAGGAGGACAACCCTCGGATGGGTCGCCTTGATCATCGCGGGCAGGTGCCGCTCGTCCACCTCGAGGACGGCGTAGGGCGCGTCCGGCTGGCCGGAAAGAGCCGATACCAGGCCGCTTTCCATATTGGCGCCGAAGGCATTGGTGGCCACCTCCTGGCCGAGCGATCCGATCGCCGCGGTCACCAGCCTGGTCGTCGTGGTCTTGCCGTTCGTGCCAGTGACCATCACGATCTGGCGGCCCGCAGCCAGTTGCTTGAGCAGGTCGGGCGCCACCTTCAGGCCGACGACGCCGCCGATGACCGAGCCGTCACCACGCCCGGCGAGCCGCGAGACCTTGCTCGCCGCCCCGCCGATGGTTGTCGCTACCCGCGCCCTGATCGGAAGCTTGCTCATAGCCACGGATGCTATCCAGCAACCGGGCCTGAATGCGCCTGCGCCACCTGCACTAGCTCGTCGTCGTTTCCCACGATGAACCTCCTTGGCCAGCTGAGAACGGGTTCAAGCCATCCCGCAACGCCCATTTCACCGGCCGCCTGCAACAGCTGGCCGCGGTGGCTGGATCCGACGGCTAGCGTTGCCAGGTCGTCGGCGAACCCGCGCTGATCGTCGGTTCCGAGAAGCGCGGTCCAGGCGGGCATTCGGTTGCGATCGAGCTCCATCGACAGCGGATGCCGCCGCAGCGCGCTGATCCGCTGGCCAACCTTGATGTCCGGATCATCGGCGATCCCGGCCAGCTCGAATTCGAGGGGCAGCGCGAGCTCGAACGGGTCAGGAGAAGGGCCGATCAATGGCAGCGCCCGCTCGAGTTCACGCAGCCACTGCAGCTGCGGGATCACCCAGCGCGGACCCGGCTGGGTCCCGGCACCCTTGCCGCCGTTCAAGATCACCCGAGCCGTCCCGCCCACAGCCGCGACCAGATCAGCGGGATCGAAGAACTCCCTCACGGCCGCCGAACGAGCCGCCACGCTGCTTTCTACCACCATGGCGAGCACGCACTCGCGCAGTCGCTCATCCATCTGCGACCACCGGTGCCGCAGCGCCGAAGGCACTACCGGCAGCGCCGAGTTGGTCAGGTACGCGAGCACCAGCGCCTCGGTCCATACCCGCAGCCACGCGAAGTCCGGCGAATCCGAGAGCAGGTCGGCCGACCGCAGTTCGAGCAGGGTGCAGGCGCGCTGGCCCGTGCAGGCCGAGCCGCACGCCGAGGACCGGCGCCTGGCCATCGGCGGCTTGGCGAGCTGACCCGGCTCGGGGGCGTGGTCTGCGTGCCCTCCGTAGGGCACGTGGATCCGTAGCGGACGATCCATTCCGTCTGCGAAGGCGGCTGCAATCCCCGGGGAGAAAGCTACGACCTGCCTTGATTGTTCGGCATCAAGGTTCATCGTGGCGCCGACCAACTCGCGATCGTCGTGGGCCGGAAGCCGGTGCACGATCTTGAGCGCGGTGTTCTTCACTACGTCGGGGACCAGCTTGGCCGGGATCTGCTCGGCGATCACCAGCCCCTCCCCGTAGGCGCGGATCTCGGCGAGCAACCCGGCGAACAGCTCGACCGCGTGGGCGCCGGCGCCTTCGCGGTCGGCCCGCAGCAGGCGGTGGGCCTCTTCGATGACCAGGACGTGCTGGAGGCGTTCGGCCTGGGGCTGGGCCGCGTTTCTCGCCCGGAGCCTCAGGTGCTCGACGATCCTGATGATCAGCGTGCCGATCAGGAACGCCTTGTCCTCGTCGTTGGCCACGTCCTCGATCGCGAGCACGGCATTCCGTCGCAGCAGTTCGCTGATGTCGGCTGGATGACCGCCTTCGAAGAAGCGGCCGGCCGACCCGGTGCGGAGCGAGCGCAACCGCACGTCGACGAAGCCACGGACGTCGGCCTGCAGTTCAGGCCCGTAGCCGACATCGGTGATGACTTCGACGGCGGCGGCCTGGAGCTGGGCCAGCGTCGGGATCGCTGGCGGCACGGCGGCGCCGGGCTGGCCGGCGCCGCTGACCGGGTCCCAGCCGCACGACTCGTAGACCCGCTGCAGCGCCTGCGACATGATCTGCGGGAACGGCTCCCTGGCGTCGAACGCGGCCAGGAACAGCGCTCTGACCATGTCGATGTGGGCCTGGACCGGATAGCCAGGCTCGGGTGCGAGCGGGTTGACGGCGAGCGGCACGGCGCCAGGATCGGCGGGATTGATGATCGTCAGCTCGCTGCCCGAGGCGGCGATCCGGCCGGCGATCGACGCGTACTCGGACTTCACCGGCTCGATCACCAGCCACGGGATCTTGGCCCTGGCCAGCTGGTCGAGCAGGTGCCGGACAGTCTGGGACTTGCCGGAACCGGTCGCTCCGGTGACCAGGGCGTGCCGGTTGAGCGTGCTGAGCGGGACGCCGAACTCGCCGACGCTTCGATCCTTGCCGTCCAGGATCGTGCCCAGGGTGATCCAGTCCTCGCCTGGCTGTTCGGCCGTGACGTCGAAGTAACCGACGTCGAGGACCCGCATCCCGGGGACCTCGCGGCGCGGCAGCCCGGCCAGCGCGGCCAGCACTCCGGCCGTGGCGGAGAACGGCACCGCCGCTCCGTCGGCCGGGTGGCTGGCTGTGGCCGCCAGGGCGTCGGCCAGATCCATGACCCGGTCAGGGCCGCGCAGCCGGTACGGGTGGCTGGTGAGGTCGGCCGCGCCGACCAGCATCGGCGCGATGACGTTCAGCTGCTCAAGGTCGGCGGCTCCGACCAGGACGCGGACGTTCCACAGGCCCGCCTCACGGAACGTGTCGAGCTCGGCGAGCCGTCTGGCCATCCGGTCGGCGTCGAATCTTGAGCGCTCCTCGTCGAACCGGCGTACGACGTTGAGCTGGCTGCGCAGTTCGGCGGTCTCGATGTCGAGCTGGTCGGTTGGCTCTGCTACCACCAGCCAGCCGAACGGCCTGGCCATCAGCGTGGTCAGCGCCGACTCGAACAAGGTGGGGGTGACTCCGCCTCCGGCGAAGCCGCCGCCCAGGCCTTGGGTGAGCCAGGAGTCCGCTCCGGCCCCACCCAGGCCTAGCTGGGTACCGGCGCCTTGCGGGTCGGTGGCTAGCGGAGTTGCCTGGCGGCCGGGGCAGGGGGCCCAGACGAGTCGCCTGAGCGCGCTCATCAGGCCGTCGCTGAAGGGAACTCCGCGGGCGCCCCACGGGAACGTCAGCTCGCTTTGGCGGTCGCCTGCCGGTTTGGACTCGGGGTACGGAGGCTGCGGCGCCGTGGCTTGGGCCGGCGTGCTGGCGTCTAGCGGCCTGGTCGGCGGCGGTGGCAATGGACCGGCGTTGGTGAACAGCTCAAGGGGCGCGCCGCCGCCTCGGGAGAACCAGCCGACGACGAACGGCCGGAGGTTCTTCGCGGCATCGAGCACAGCCGGAAGGACCGATGCGTAGTCCCGCTCGGCGGTGCCGCCATAAGGGGTATCGGGGATGGCGACGACCCGGTACCAGGGCGCCGCCGGCGCACCGATCTCCGAGTCGCTGCTCATAAGCCGTGACCAACCTGTCGCTAGGTAATGCTGGTCAGCACCTGAAAAAGGTAGCAAAGGTCCGGGTCGGGTTTGGGGTGGTTGGCCGGGCTCGGCCAGCTAGAGGTCGACGGTGCCCGTGATCCGGGTGACCGTAGCGCCGCTCACCCAGATGTCGCCGCTCTCGTCTTCTGACACATGGATCCGGCCGCTGCGGCCGATCGCCGTGCCCTGGCTGGCGGTGTAGGGCAGCTTCGCGCGGCCGGTGTCGCGCAGCCAGCCGGCCAGGGCGGCGTTGAGGCTTCCGGTCACCGGGTCCTCGCCGACCCGGCCGTCCGCGGGCACGAACGCCCGCACCTCGAACGCCTGCGGCGAGCCGGCGGGGTACGGGCCGACCACGCCGACGTCCATTGGCCGGCCCGCCGGTCGCAGGTTGAGCACCGCTTCGGCGCTGTCCAGGAGCACGGCAACCCAGCCGGGGCCGTTGTCGGCCCAGGCAAGATCGACGATGTCGGACCGGTCGATCCCCAGCAGGGCGGTGATCTCGGCGATCAGCGACTCCTCCACGGGGCCGGACCGGATCAGCGGCGGGGCGGCAAAGCCGAGGAAACCGTCCTGACGCCCGTCCTGCCGCCCGTCCCGTCTCCTGAGGCGGATCAGGCCGGCCTTGCACTGCTGGATGATCTGGTCGCCGCCGGCCGGGACGCCGCCGGCCTCGAGCCAGGCGTGGCAGGTGCCCAGCGTCGGGTGGCCGGCGAACGGGAGCTCGGCCGAACCGGTGAAGATGCGGACCTGGTAGTCGGCGCTTTCCTGGTCCGGTGGCTGCGGCGGGTCGGGCGGCAGCAAAAAGGTCGTCTCCGACAGGTTCGTCCAGCGAGCGAAGAGCTGCATCTCCTCGGTGGTCAGCCCCTCGGCGTCGAGGACAACCGCGACCGGGTTGCCGCCGAGCGGGTCGGGGCTGAAGACATCGACCTGGCGAAATGGACGCTGCACGAATTGAGTCTGTCATGGGCGGACGCGCCCGCCGCGCCGGGCAACGATCGGCAGCGTGGCCAGCGCCGGGTTGGTGTCGGCGAGGATCACGCTGCGGCCCGCCGCGGCCGGGTAGCTGATGATCGCGGCGCTCGGCGGCAGCCGTTGCAGTTCGTCGGGCTCCACGAGCAGTTCTCTCGATCGCTGCGCCGTCCGGCCGAGCGACTCGTTCTCCCCCAGTGCCCGCGACAGGCTGATGCCCCAGGACGTGCCGGAGTTGATGCCCTTGGTCAGCGAGACCGAGCCCTGCGTGCCGTAGGAGTAGTTCTGCTCGCCGCTGGCCGATCTGGACGCACCGCCGAACGGCGCGAAACCGCCCTGGTAACTGCGACCGCTGCCGCTGCCGCCGCCCCTGTTCGAGCTGACCGAGTACGAGTCGGCGGTCGAATCGGCGGTGCCGACGGTGCTGGTGTAGGAGTCACCCCAGGTGTCGGTGTACGAGGTACCGACGCTGTCGGTGAGCTGGCCGATCACGAATCTGTGCTCGGAACCGATCAGGTCGCTGGCCGCCTTGGCATCGTCTCCGTTGCCGAGGCGCATGAAGGCGATAGCCGCGTTGCCGCGCCCAAGCCGCTCGCGGACCTGAGCCGAGATCGACCGGTAGGCGATCACGAGGCCGGTGTTCGAGGTCTCGCACGCGTCGGTGAGCCGGTCGACCAGGTCGCCGCCGAGTCTTTCGGCGCCGAACAGGCAGATGGTGTGCTGCCAGGGCTCGGCCGCGCGCCCCTGCCGGAGCAGTTGAGTGAGCGCCGCGACCAGGTAGGCGCCCACCGTCCGGTTGCCGATGACGCCGGAGCGCTGGTCGAGAGCGGCGATCCGCAGCGGGCTGGGCGGCAACTCGACCGGCTCGGTGCCGAGTGCGTTCAGGCTGCGCAGCTTCGACTCCAGCGTCCAGGCCCGCTCGATCACTATCCGCTCGCTGCCGCTGCGGCCGAACAACGTGCCGACCCGGTCAAGCTCGTCGGCCGTGATCAGGCCGCCGCGCAGATCGGCCCTCGGGTCGCCGACGTCGGCGAGAACCCGCAGCGCGGCGGTGAGCCGGGCCACCCCCGCGTCGGGGCCGAGCACGCTGAGCACGCGTTCGAGCAGCGCGCAATCGGCGGCGTGATCCGAGCTGGCCCGGTCGGTCGCCTGTGGTCGGTGTGCTTCGGATCCGGCGGCCAGGGCGAGCACGTCGGCCAGGGCCGTGCGGCTGAAGCCGGTACCCAGGTCGAACCTGGGCAGGTCGGCCGGGAGCACCCAGACGAGCGGCTTCAGGCCAGAACGCGGCGTCAGCCGTGCCAGCTCGCCCGCCACGGCGCCTTCGGTGAGGTCGACCACTGTCAGCTCACCCTGGGTGCTCAGCTGCGTCGCGGCGATGGTGGTGAGCAGAGCTGACCAGCCGGCGAGCGTCCCGCCAGCCACGTCGAGCCGGTCGATCCCCTGCGGCAGCGCGACCGAGAACCAGGACGGCTGGCGATCGTAGATGCTCTTGCGCCGCTGCCAGGCCCGGTAGTCGCTGGCATGATCGCGATGACCGGTTGCCAGCCTCCTGGCCTGCTCGGCGGCGATCGCATCGACCCGCCGGCTCTCGCTCGTGACCAGCCGGCTGAACCGGAGTTCGCTGCGCCGGATCGACCGGGCGCACCTCGCGGCACCGACGGCTGTCAGCGCGACGCAGCTGACAGCCAGTGGCGCGCTGGCCAGACCGGTCAGCCAGGCGGTGGTGAAGATGACGGTGACCAGGCCGCAGGTGGTGCCGCCGAGCCTGGCCGGGCGGCTGAGCCGGCGGGCGATCATCCGCTGGGCCGTCACCCAACCCTGGTCGAGCGTGGCCGGCGGTAGCGCTGGCGGCCGGGCCGGGGCTGGTCCCGGGTCACCGCTTGCGGGCGCGAACTGCCAGCCCAGCACGACCGGCAGCGATCCGGAAGTCATCGCACCACCCGGCAGCTGGTGACCGGCGGCACCTGCTGGCCACCGGAACCCGCGGTCCAGGACAGTCGGTCGGGGCCGTCGCCCGGCGGCAGCCGGTCGTCCGGCAGCTGATTCTTGAGTCCGGGCGGGGCCGAGCCGCGTACCGCGATCACGTGGACCTCTGGCGCTAGCGCGGTCGCCGCACTGGCGACCGTCGTGCCGAGCACGATGGAGGTGCCTGTCCTCGCGCCGAGCGAGGTTAGCGCGGCGAGCTGCCGGGGATCGACCGACTCGCAGCCGTCGATCCACACCAGGGCATCGCAGCCGATGCCGAGGTCGCAGCGTTCGGCGAGCGCGTCAGTCAGGCTGGCGATCACCAGCCGGGCCATCATCTCGGCCGGACGGCCATGCACGGGCCGGTCCAGTGAGAAATACGCCACCTCGCGGCGGGCCAGCGCGCGGATGATCGTGATCGGCTCGCCAGACGAGTCTGGGTCGGCGGGCCGGGGCGCGAGGTCACGAGCCAGTTCGGCCAGCTGTCCGGCGACCGGTGCGAGCACGGAGTAGTCGCCGCCGAGCTGCCCGGCCAACTCGGCCACCTTGGCGGCCAGCTCACCGCGCGCCGGCGTTTGCCTGCTCAGGTCCGCCAGCCTTAACTGGAGCGCACCCGGTGCCAGCAAGCCGGTCAGTTCATCGATGAGCGGCACGGACCTGGCTGTCGATATCGGGCTGGGCGATCTCGGGCTGGGCGATCTCGGGCTGGGCGATGCGGTCCTGGCCAGTGCCATGACCCTGAGCGCCGCCTCCAGGTAGCTGGTGCAGAGCAGGCGCCGGGCCTGCCCGGCACCCGTCCAGTCGATCATGGCCAGAACCAGGCTGGCGGCCTTGGCCGGATCCGCGTCCGTGATCGGGTCGAAGCTGTCGGCCTGCCAGGAGAACCGGCGTAACGGGGCATTGACCTGCGCACAGGCCGGCCCGAGCTGGCCGGCCAGGAGCAGCGAACCACCGTTCAGGTCGATCGCGACTACCGCCTTGCGGTGCTGGATGGCGGCCAGCACCAGATCACGGCCGGTAGCCGAGACCGCGGCGGCATCCTGGCTCAGGCAGAGCACGCCGGCCTCGGCCTCCCGCCAGGTCATCTCCGCGCGAGCGCCCGTCGTCTCGATGATGCCCAGGCAGCAGCCGTCCTGGGTGGCGAGTTCGCCCCGGCGCAGCACCATGGTCAGGTAGCGGCATCTCGCCAGCACGAGCACGCCTCGGCGATAGCGCGATGACCGCGCGGCGCGGCCCGGCAGTTCGAGTAACGCCGCCTCGACCGCCGCCGCAACTAGAGCGATGGGCAGTTGCCTCGGCAGCCAACGTTGCCAGCCGGTGAACGCAGCGGTCAGGTGTCCGAGCCGGGCCGGCACCGTCCCGCCCTTCGCTAGCAATCCGATCAGGTGACTGCCGCCAGCGAGGTAACCGGCGACCGAGCGCCAAGGACCTGCGGCCAGTAACCAGGCGACCCCAGCGGCGGCGGGCAGCAACAGCCAGTGCGGCCGCCATCGGCTCAGCCGGCCGATAAGCAGATAGCAGATGGCCAGTGCCAGCGTGATCTGGGCGAAGGCGAGCTGGGTCAGCAATACGACAACCGCAAGGCCAGCCGCAAAGTCACGGCGCCTCCCGGTACCTCCCGATAGGAGGCGGTGAGGCGATAACGAAAGCTGCCCGGCCGGGTCAGTCGCATATGGCGGCATAACGGCAAAAGATAGTACGCCAGAAGGCAGCGGCACTGCCTTTTGGCAATCCCGAAAGAGGTCAGTTCGTCAAGTAGCTGATCGGCGCGTCATTGACACCGGAAACGTCGCCGCCGGCTGAGCCGCCATGGGCAGTGACCCGCCGCTTCCCGCCGTTCCCGCGCTTGCGCTGGCCTCATCAAAGGCGTCGCCGAACGCGACGGCCTTCACCGGCGACGCCTCCGTGGGAGTGTCGACCACGATGCGGAAGAGATCTGGCCGCAGCGCCGCCACGGTGAGCGCGACCGGGCCGCCCGCCACCGGTTTATCGAACCGCACGGCCACCATTGCCGCGGGCTGACCGGCCCGTAGCCGCAGCCCACGCGCGACCGAGGACGGCGGTGGCTGCATCTCGAGGTGCAGCGCCACCGGCTGGCCAAGCTCCGTCCAGCCGCCCAGTGTGTCCGCCCCGGCGACCGCCGGGTCGAGTTGTGCGTCGGCCTCGGACTCGGCCGCCTCACTGACCTCCGCCGCGGCTTCCCTAATCAGGTACGTGGTTGAGATCGCCGCCGGATCACCATTGACCGACCAGTGGCATTTGATAACGCAAACGGTGTCCGCCGCGGCAACGCCAAGCACACAGCCGATGTCCTCGGGTACCCGCCGCCAGGACACCTTCCGGCTGCGGCAGGTAACGTCACTTCCCATTGGGTCGACGTGAGCGCCCAGCTTGGGGACGCCGTGCATCGAAATGAGATATTCGGCTGGGCTCGCGCGATAGAGCTGCCCGTCCGGCAGCTGGCGAATCAGGTGCCTGGCGGCCAGTTCCCGCACCGCCTGCTCGACCTGATTGGGCCTGACGTTATACCGCCGCGCGAGCGCGCTCGGCCTTGGCAGCCGCCATCCAGGCTCATGGTGCACCAGCGTGGCCGCGAGGCGGTCAGCCAGAACTCCCGCGACGTCTGGCTTACCGTCGCCGGAGTATGCCACTGGACGCCTCCTGCCCTAGGTACATGGATGCCAGCCCCTGGTGGATGGCTGGCTGATTGCCTCAGTTCTACGGAGTCGAGTTGACCGGAAGCTGAACTGCGGGTAATGAGTCGCGCAACGAACTCCTGCGAACCATCGAAGAAAGTAGCCGATGGCCCGCAGGCATAATTACTACATAGCCCCACAGGCTCATTCCGTCTTCCGCCGCGAACGCCTGATGATGATCCGCCCGGGCTTCCCCAGCGCAGGTACACGCACCGCTGCCCGGAATGCGAGGTTTGGCCGGACTACCGCTCCTGTCGGCACCCGGGCCGAGCCTGACTTAGCCCGTTCGTAACTCGGGCTAAGTCGTGCGTAACCCGGGCTAAGTCTGCGCGGGAGAGGGCACCGCCTCGAGCGTGCTCACGAACAGCGCGCGCCTTCGCTCATCTTGGTGCCACAACCCTCCGCTGACTCTCGCGACTTACGGAAAACGAAACACTAAACGGCGGTTACCCTCCGGCTTACCGGCCAGCGGGTAACCGCCGTCAGCGCGTCGGCTTCAGACGGCCAGTTCCAGTTCGGTGATCTTGCCGGTCTGGGCGGAGACCGTCTGCTC
>DATNFM010000370.1:0-15080 GCA_035606435.1 Streptosporangiaceae bacterium
GCGGTCACGAGCCAGACTCGCTGTCCAGCCTCCAGGTGAGACTGGGTGAGTTCGCGCGACTCTTCCCAGATCCGATGCGCCATCGTGTCGTCGTAAATTTCTTCGCCGAGTGCTGTGATATCGGACACCTTCTGGCCGGCCACAAAGGCCAGCGCGGCCTGCTTGGCCGCGTCGATATGGCCGGCGTTCTCGGCTCCGCGCACGCGGAAGAGCACTTGGCCGGCCACCATCTTGGCCATGTCGCGCGCACCGAACATTTTGCGCGCGGCCAGTCCGCGGGCGAAATAGTAGATAGAGGCGCCGCGCATCAGCGTGTTGTCCACGTCGAAGAATGCGCCGACGCCAAGGTCGGGCGTGATATCCGGCTGATCGACGGCCGCTACTGCGGCTGCCGCCGCGCCCGCGAGGCCTGCGCGCCCCGCATCGGCCAGTTCCGCGGCCTGCGCTAGTCGCTCAGCCGCGGCCAGTTCATCGCCTTCCGCTACCTCATCAACCCGTGCGGTTTCCATGACACTGCCAACTCCTCAAGCTCTGCCGCCCCCGTCACGGCCACGCGTCGGCTAGCCTCATCGTGGTCGCTGGAATTCTTGTTCCCCAGACGTCGCCGTCATCACCCGCGGCTAGCCGCAGGGTTTCCCCGCCTGTGTTAGCTGAGGTACCTAAGTTGAGGGTAATGGGTACGCTAGGTAACCCGGAGCGAACCTCGAAGGCTCGCTACTTAGCTGGTCAGCCGAGTTCGCGTCAGCGGGCAAGCGGCACGATAGGCAGGGATGATCGCACTTCTTGTGGTCGCGCTTGGCGCCGTTGTCGCAGCTGTCGGCACCGGCGTACTCGTCGCTCGATCAACAAATAGGCCGCGAATCTATTCCGTCGCCTGGGCGCTGGCCCTGTTCGGACTCGCTATCGGGCTTGCCGCCGCGACGCTTGGCTACCTGGCGGGTTTCGGCGGCTTGCTGTTCCGCGCCATGGAACTCGGTACGCAGTTCATCGCTCCGCTCGCCCTCGTGCTGGCGCTCGTGGAGACCACGGGAAAGAGCCTGGCGTCACGGTTCGCCATGCGGCTCGCGGTCGCGGGCGTTTCGGTCATCGCCCTGGTGATCTTGAGTACCGACCCGATCAACCCGGATGTCACGTTCGGCACCGCGTGGCCGGATCCGACGAAGTATTACCAGCTGGCACCGCTGACCGTGCTCGGACTCCTCGCACTGCTCACCGCGGTGACGGCGGTCAGCACGCTGGGCGTGCTGACGGTCAGGACCCGGCGCGACGGGCTTCCCCGGGCTGAGAGCCGGCCAGTGATGTATACCGCGCTGGCCGCGCTGGCGGTCGTGCTGCCAGGTCTGGTCTGGCTGGCGGAGAAGGGCCTGCGCACCAAGCTGCCGATACCGGCCGAGTACCTATTCGCCCTGTGCGGCACCCTGGCGGCCGGGCTGATCTGGTACGCCGCCAGGATGGCCGGGAGCCGGGACCTGAGTGCCCTCGCGGCCAGTTCGGCGCCCAGCCGGGATGACCGGGACCGGCGTTCCGGTGATGACTGGGACGATCCCCCCGGGTACAGGCGGTATGAGACCGGGGCGTTCGACCAGTACGGATCGGCTCGCCGCGACGACTATGACTCGCGGCAAGACAGCCACGCGACCGGCTATGACGACGAGGATCGGTACGCCGACAACCAGAGCAGCCATCGGTACGACGAGCCAATCTCCACCGCCATGTACCCGGGGCTGGCCGCCCTCGCGGCCGAGGCGACCGGGCCCGGCGACGATGTGGTGCGCTTCGGGGAGCCGGGAGAGTTCATCCACACCGGAGCGATCGACAACCGGCTCAGCGCCTACGACGACTCAGAACTGTACGATGCCGAGGACCTAAACGAGCGGGCCGGCGGATACGACGAGGACAGCGGGGTGTTCTACGCCGACGACACCGGCTACGGGTTCTCGCGGGTCGAGCCGGACGGCGGCCAGGCGCCGGGTTGGGACGATCTGTCCGATCAGCGGGGCGGCGAGCCGAGGGGCGAGCTATTCGGCCAGATCACCATCTACACATTGATCGAGGGCCGAGCCGACGAGTTCGACCGGCTGACCGAATGGGTCGTCGCTCAGGTTCAGTCCAAGGAACCGGACACGCTGGTGTACATCGTGCACGCCGTTCCTACCGCGCCGCTGCAGCGCATCCTGTACGAGGTCTACCGCGACCGGGACGCGCACGAGGAGCACCTGAACCGCCAGTACGTGATCACCTACGAGGTCGAACAGAAGCCGTTCGTGCTGGCCACCAACGTGATCGAACTCGGGTTGCAGCAGGCGAAGGTCTCACCGCTGCCGTCGATCTCGGCGATCTCGGACCTGCTGAGTGAGTCGGGCATCGACCTGACCGGGGTCACGAGACCGGCCCCCCAGACGCCCGCGCGGGTTCCCCCAGTCCGGTCGGCCCAGCCAGGAACGGCAATGGCGACCCGGCCTTATCAGCGGCCTCCGGCCCTGGATCGAGCTCCGGCCGGTGATCCCCGCTACGGCGATCGCCGGCCCGCCGAACCTCAGTACCCCGATCAGCAGGATCCCGATCAGCAGTATCCGGATCAGCGGCAGCCGGACCGGCAGTACCCCGATCGGCAATACCCCGATCAGCGGTATCCGGACCGGCAGTACTCCGACCCCAGGTACGCCGATCAGCGGCGCGCCGATCCGCGGTACGCCAATCCGCGGTACGCCAATCCGCGACAAGCCGATCCGCGGTATGCGGACTCCCACTACCAAGACCCTCAGTACCAAGACCCTCAGTACCAGGACCCCCAGTACCCAGATCCCCAGTACCCAGATCCCCAGCGTCCCGGCCCCCGCTACGTGGACCAGCACCACGGCGATCCGCCGTACGACGATCGGCATCACGAGGATCCCCATCAGGCCGGCTGGGCGGAGATCCGCGGCGAGGATTCCAGGTACTGATGACGGCCCAGCCAACGATCACGCTGCTGTCCCGGCCGGGTTGTCACCTGTGCGAGGAGGCCAGGCAGGTCATCGAGAAGGTCGCGGGCGACCTCGGCGTGACCTGGGCCGAGCGCGACATCACCGCCAGCGCGCAGGACCTGGCCGACTACGGCGATATGATCCCGGTCACATTCATCGACGGCGTCCAGCACGACTTCTGGCGAGTAGACGAGGCCAGATTGCGTCGCGCTCTCGGACACTGAGGGCCGCGCCCTCCGGCACACTTTGTGCAAACGTTCACAAGGGCGTACGGTTAAGGTAGAACCTCACGCGGAAATCAGGTGCGGTGCTGGCCCGGGGGAGCATCCCGGACCTCCCCCATCGATCCTCGCGGTGCCGATCCCCCGGGAGTTGCCGGCGTATGTCCCGCCGAACCAGGTCAGACAAGAGCGTTCAGGGCATACCGGAGGCGACCATCGCTCGCCTGCCGCTATACCTGCGTGCGCTGTACGCGCTCGCTGACCGGGATACGGCATCGGTTTCCAGTGAGGAACTCGCGGCCGCCGCCGGCGTGAACTCGGCGAAGCTGCGAAAGGACCTATCGCATCTAGGTTCCTACGGCACCCGCGGCGTAGGTTACGACGTCGACTACCTGATCTACCAGGTCTCCAGGGAACTCGGCCTCACCCAGGACTGGCCGGTCATCATCGTCGGGGCCGGAAACCTTGGCCGGGCGCTGGCCAACTACGGCGGTTTCGCCACCAGAGGGTTCCGGGTCGCCGCGATGATCGACTCCGACCCGCAGGTGATCGGTGACTCGATCGCCGGGCACCGGGTCTATGCGGCCGACGAGATCGAGCGCGTGGTCGCCAGGTACGGCGTGATGATCGGCGCGATCACCGTGCCGGCGGTGGCCGCGCAGGGCATCTGCGACCGCCTGGTCGCGGCCGGGGTGACCAGCATCTTGAACTTCGCGCCGGTCGTGCTCATCGTTCCCGACGGCGTCGACGTCCGCAAGGTGGACCTGTCGATCGAGTTGCAGATCCTGGCGTTCCACGCGCAGCGCCGGTCCGCGGTCAAGGCACCCGTCGCGCATGAGAACGGAAGCCTTGAGTCGCTTGGCGCCATTATCAACGGCACGCCGCTCGACCACGGCGCGATGACCGGCGATGGCACGGCGGGCGACGCCGTCCAGGGCGACGGCCAGGCTGACCAAGGCATCGGGACGGCCGGGTCATGACGCTTCTCGTCGTGGGGCTCAGCCACGCCAGCGCGCCGGTCACGACGCTTGAGCGGGCCGTAGTTTCTGGTGACAGCCAGACCAAGCTGCTGCACGACGTGAACTCCTCAGCCGGGATCAAAGGCGCCCTGGTACTCAGCACCTGCAACCGGGTCGAGATCTACGCCGACGTGCTCAGCTTCCACGGCGGCGTAGCCGCGATCTGCGACCGGCTCGCCCTGCACTCGGGCCTGACCCAGAGCGAACTGGTCGGCTCGGCCTACGTGCACTATCAGGACCGGGCCGCCCAGCACCTGATGGCGGTGGCCTGCGGTCTTGAGTCGCTGGTCATCGGCGAGAGCCAGATACTCGGTCAGGTGCGCCAGGCGGTCAAGCTCGCCCGGCAGCACGGCACGCTCAGCCGGGAGATGTCCGACCTCAGCCGTCTCGCGCTCAGGGCAGGCAAGCGCGCCCACTCCGAGACCGGCATCGACGCGGCCGGGCAGAACCTGGTCAGCCTCGGCGTTTCGCTCTCGGCCGCACGGCTTGAGGCCCAGGCCGCGAGACTCCCGGCCGCGGAGCCCGCGACTGACCCCGAACAAGAGTCAGCCGCCCGCCCGGTGGCGGAGCCCCCGCTCGATGCTTTCTCCCTGCTGATTGTCGGAGCCGGGGCGATGAGCTCGCTCGCGGTCGCGACCGTGACCAGGCTCGGCGCGGCTCGGGTGCTGGTCGCAAACCGCACCCGGGCCAGCGCGGAGCGGCTGGCCGAGAAATACGGGGCCGAGGTGATCGGCCTTTCCGAGCTCCAGGATGGCATCGCGGCCAGCGACCTGGTGATCACCTGCACCGGGGCGGCCGGGCACGTGATCACGGCACCGGCCATCGCCTCGGCGCTTGACGGCCGGCCCGCCGGCCGGCCGCTGGTCCTGCTCGACCTCGCGCTGCCCAGGGACGTCGAGCCGGCCGTGGCCGAGCTGCCCGGGGTGCACGTGGTCGACATGACCGTGATTGCCGAGTCTGGTGATGCGGACGGATCGGTCGCGCTGGCCAGCGAGACGGACATCGTCGCCGTGCGCCGGATCGTCGCGGCCGAGCTCAGTTCGTTCCGCAAGGCCGACCGCGCCGCCAGCGTCGCCCCAACTGTTGTCGCCTTGCGTGCGAAAGCAGCCAACGTTGTCGAGGCTGAGCTAGCTAGGCTAGAAAGGCGGCTAGGTGACCTGGATCCGAAGACTCGCCAGGAGATCGCGCAGTCGATGGGCAGGATCGCCGACAAGCTGCTGCATGGACCAACCGTCAGGGTGAAAGAACTGGCGGGAACGCCCGGGGCCGACTCCTATGAGTCCGCGCTGCGGGTGCTATTCGAGCTCGATCCCGAGGCGGTCCAGGCGGTCGGCCGGCCCGACGAAGACATGCTGGCATGGCCTACGGGTGAAGGTGAATCGTGAACGACGCACCGCTACGGCTTGGCACCAGGCGGAGCCCGATGGCGATATTCCAGTCCACTGGCTTCGCTGAGTTGCTGACGGCGAAGACCGGGCGGGCGGTTGAGATCGTCGGGATTACCGCCAGCGGCGACGTGAACAAGGCCCAGATATCCCAGATCGGCGGCACCGGCGTGTTCGTCAGCACGCTGCGCGACGCTCTGCTGGCTGGTCAGGTCGACTTCGCCGTCCACTCCCTCAAGGACCTGCCCACCCTGCCGGCACAAGGGATCAAGCTCGCGGCCGTTCCGCCTCGCGACGACCCGAGGGACGCCCTGATCGCCAGGGGCGGCGCGAAACTGGCCGACCTGCCGCTCCGGGCCAGGATCGGGACTGGTTCGCCGCGCCGGGCGGCCCAGCTCCTGATGCTGCGCCAGGACCTGCGGCCGGTGCCGATCCGCGGCAACGCCGGGACCAGGATCGCCAAGATCGACTCGGGCGAAGTCGACGCGGTCGTGCTCGCCTACGCGGGAATGGCCAGGATCGGCCGGCTTGACCAAGTAAGTCAGGTATTCGAGGCGGAAGAGATGCTCCCCGCACCCGGCCAGGGTGCCCTGGCGGCAGAATGCCTGGCCAGCCGGCCCGACCTCGTTGACTTGCTGACCTGCGTCAACGACGATGCGACCCGGGCAGCGACCGTGGCCGAACGCACCGTGCTCGCCAGGCTTGAAGCCGGCTGCAGCGCACCGGTCGGCGCGTATGCTGCCGGGACCAATGAATTGCGGCTGGACGCGATTGTCGTGGCAGCCGACGGGGGAGCGGCACTAAGAGCGAGCAGGTGCGGACCCGCGGCCGAGGCTGAGCGCCTTGGCAGCGAAGCGGCCGCCGAATTGCTGGCCCGTGGTGCGGACAGATTCGTGGCGCGAATAGATCAGGACGTGTCCGGTGGACACCTCAGCAACGGGGACGATGCGAAGTGAACCCCATGCCCGTGACCAATCAGGCGGGAACGAACAGCGGCGAGACAGTGGTGACCAGCACGGGGTCAGGAGGCCCGGCCGGTACCGGCATGGTCGCCCTGGTCGGCGTCGGACCCGGCGATGAGGGGCTGCTGACGCTCAGGGCGGCGGCCCTGCTGGCGCAGGCGGACGTGATCGTGGCCGCGCCCTGGGTCAGCGAGCGGATCACGCATCTGCTCAAGCCGGAGGCGGAGATCGTGGACTCGGCGACGCTCGAACCGGACTCCCGGCAGCTGATCAAGGCGGCCAAGGCCGGCAGGCTCGTGCTCCGCCTGTTCAGCGGCGACCCGTTCCTGTTCTGCAGCGCCGCGGCCGAGGCGGAGGCCTGCGCCAAGGCCCAGATCCCGTTCGAGGTCGTCCCCGGCCTGACCGCGGCCACGGCGGTGCCGGCCTACGCCGGGATCCCGCTGACCCAGGACGGCACCGGCGAGGTCAGGATCATTCACGCCTCCGAGGTCAGCCGGATGTCGGCCGCGCCAGGAAGCCTCGTCATCCTCGGAGCCGAGACCGGCATCGGCGACATCGCCAAGATGCTGATCGCGGGCGGCTGGGCGGACTCGACCCCGTTCGCGATCACCTGGAACGGCACCACCACCGACCAGCAGACCGTCGTCAGCACGCTCGGCACGATCACCGCCGACCTGAAGGCGGCCGGCCTGAGCCTGCTCACCGCGCACGGACGGGCGATCGCCGTCGTCGGTGAGGGCGTCCGGATGCAGCGGGCGCTGTCCTGGTTCGAGACCAGGCCGCTGTTCGGCTGGCGAGTGCTCGTGCCCAGGACCAAGGAGCAGGCCGCCGGTGTCTGCGACCAGCTCAGGTCCTACGGAGCGGTTCCCGAGCAGGTCCCGACGATCGCGGTCGAGCCACCGCGCACGCCGCAGCAGATGGAGCGGGCCGTTCGCGGCCTGGTGACCGGCCGCTTTCAGTGGGTCGCGTTCACCTCGACCAACGCGGTCAAGGCGGTCAGGGAGAAGTTCGAGGAGTACGGCCTGGACGCGCGGGCGTTCGCCGGAGTCAAGATCGCGGCCGTAGGCGAGCAGACCGCCGCGTCGCTGCGCGCCTTCGGGATTGCCCCCGACCTGATGCCGCCGGAGGATCAGCAGTCGGCCGAGGGACTGGCGAACTGCTGGCCGGCCTACGACGACGTGCTCGATCCAATCAACCGGGTGCTGCTTCCGCGGGCCGACATCGCCACCGAGGGCCTGGTCGCGCGGCTGACCGAGCTTGGCTGGGAGGCCGAGGACGTGACCGCGTACCGGACGGTGCGCGCCGCACCGCCGCCCGCGCCGATCCGCGAGGCCATCAAGGGCGGTGGGTTCGACGCCGTCCTGTTCACCTCTTCCTCGACGGTCAGGAACCTGATCGGCATCGCCGGCAAGCCGCATTCGGTCACGGTGATCGCGGTCATCGGGCCAGAGACGGCCAAGACGGCGGCCGAATTCGGGTTGCGCGTCGACGTGATCGCCCCGAGGCCATCCACGCACGCGCTGGTGGAGGCGCTCGCGGCGCACGGGACCACGATCCGCGATACCGCGGTCAAGGCGGGGGAGCCAGTTCGGCGGCCGAGCGAGCGCCGCCGTGGAGCACGACGCCGGGTTAGATGAGGTGGATCTTGTGGCCAATTTCCCGATAGCTCGTCCCCGCCGGCTGCGTACCACCGCTGCTATGCGCCGGCTGGTGGCGCAGACCAGCGTGCAGCCCGCAGACCTTATACAACCCTTTTTCGTGAAAGAAAGCATTGCGGAGCCTTTGCCCGTAGCTTCGATGCCCGGCGTCGTTCAGCACACTCGAGGCAGCCTGCGCAAGGCCGCAGCCGAGGCGGTCGAGGCTGGTGTCGGCGGGATCATCCTTTTCGGCATCCCGGCGGTGAAGGATGGGGTCGGTTCTGGCGCCGACGATCCGGCCGGGATAGTCCAGCTCGCGCTCGCCGATCTGGCCGCCGACTTCGGCACTGACACCGTCCTGATGGCCGACCTGTGCCTGGATGAGTACACCGACCACGGGCACTGCGGGATCCTGACGCCAGCTGGCGAGGTCGACAACGACTCGACGCTCGCCAGGTACGCGTCGATCGCGATTGCTCAGGCGCGGGCCGGTGCTCACGTGGTGGCGCCGAGCGGCATGATGGACGGCCAGGTCGGCGTGATCCGGGCCGCGCTGGACGGCGAGGGCTTCTGCGACGTGGCCATCTGCGCGTATGCGGTGAAGTACGCGTCGGCGTTCTACGGGCCGTTCAGGGACGCGGCCGAGTGCGCGCCGCAGTTCGGGGACCGGGCCGCCTATCAGCAGGACAACGGCAGCCAGGTCGAGGCGCTGCGTGAGGTGGAGCTAGACGTTCACGAGGGCGCCGACATGGTGATGGTCAAGCCGGCGCTGGCTTACCTGGATGTCATCAGCCTGGTGGCCAGGTCGGTCTCGATCCCGGTCGCCGCCTATCAGGTCAGCGGCGAGTACTCGATGATCGAGGCGGCGGCCGCCAACGGCTGGCTGGACCGGGAGCGGGTGATCGCCGAGACGCTGACCGCGATCAAGCGGGCCGGTGCCGGGATCATCCTGACCTACTGGGCCACCGAGATGGCCGCCAAACTCCGGTAGCTCGCCGCCCGAACGGGACCATGATCGCCTTCGTGCGATAACGCAGCCGTTCCCTCAACCGGCGACCCGCCTGACCAGGGCATTCAGCGCTGCATCAGGATCATTTCAGCCACCTCAATACCTTTTGTGAGCGAGAGGCGAGTGCCGCGAAGCCGCGGCGGAGCCGTTAATCCTCCGGTTGAGAGGTGGAACATTGATGCGTTTCGTGGCTTGGCAGCCTGGGGCGAGACGGCGGGCTTTGCCGTTGGCCGCTTCCATGGTGGTTACGGTAGCGACGGCCGGGGTCGCCAGCCTGGGCGGCGTGGCCAGCGCCAGCATGTCCGGCCCTGCGGGGAAGACCGCGCACCCGGTAATTGGCGTACATCCGGGGCATGTGGCCAAGCTGGCCGTGATGGGCGGCGCGTTGCCCGCTGCGGTGGTGGGCCAGTCGTATCGGTATCAGTTCCGGGTCGCAGGCGGCAGGCCGGCGTCTTGGTCGCCGCTCAGCGGCTTGCCGCTGGGTCTGGCCCTTGACCCGGTGACGGGAGTGCTGTCGGGGGTGCCTGAAGAGGCGGGCACGGCGCCCGTGGAGGTGTCGGCCTCCAGCGGAGGCGCGCATCTGGGGGTGGGCTCGGTGCGAGCGACGCTGACCGTAGGTGTTGCCGCGGACGGCGCTGCCTCGATCTGGGCGGCCGGCTCTGGTCACCCGGCGCTGGCGCCGCTGGCCCGGCGCGCTGCGAACGGCAGCGTCACGGTGCCGCCGAGCGCTGTAGCTTCTGCGCTGTATCAGGCCGAGTATTTCCAGGCGGTGGATAACCCCAAGGCGCCGCAGCCTGATCTGGTGAACGTGCTGCTGGCGGATGTGGCGGCACAGGTGTACGCCAATGATCCTGGCGCGAGCGCGGCGACGGTGGAAAGCGGCCTGGCGGCCTTGCGGGCAGCTTTCGCCGCCGCGAGGAACCCGCAGGTGCCGGCCAGCGCGGGCAAGGGGCTGCCGAGTTTCGGCCCGACCCTGGTCCCGCAGCTGACGGGCGCGCTCGGGGTGATGGCCGCGTTCGCTAAGAAGGCTGGAACCGGGGTCGTCGGCGCCGCCGCGACCGCGGTGGCCAAGTCGGTGTACGACGCCTACCTGAAGACGAGCATCGCTACCGGCGTCGGTTTCGAGACTGGGTACGCGGGGTTCAGCGACCGCAGCTTGTACGATGTCGGCGACCTGACCGCCAGCGGCTTCCATGCGCTGGTTTCCCGTCCGGCGATTGAGCAGGCGGTTGACTGCGGCCAGGCGAACGCGGCCTGCGCCTCGGTGGAGGATTCGCTGCTCACCCCGGTCATTCACACCGGCCTGGGCACCACGGCGGCCGTTTCGGTGACGCAGACTCCCGCTCAGCTGCAGACCGCCGATCCGACGCTGAAGGCGACGCTGGGCAGCCAGGGCCTGAAGCTCACGCTGAACTCGAACGGCTCGCTGACCGTGCCAGCCGGCGGCTTCGACGCGATGCTCACCAAGGCGGGCAACCTGAACGTGTCGCTGACCAACACGGCTTCTGACTCCCTGAAGGCCCTGTTCGACGCGGCCGGCGACCCAGCCGGCCGGAAGAATGTCTCGGCCCAGGCCGACACCAACCTGAACAGCCTGCTGCCCGACTTCAACCTCACGCTGACCGGGACGCTCTTCGACGACGGCCTGGCTGGCCGGCTCTCGCTCAACGCGGCCAAGTCAGACAGCAAGCCGCTGCTGGATGGATCGGCGCTCGCCCAGGACGTGACCACCATCTTCAAGCTCTTCAGCCTCGGCAACGGAGACGACACGACCGTAACCGCCGACCTCCTCGGGATTGAGCTCGACATTTACACGGCGCAGTGGGGTGACGCGATCAAGAACCTGTTCGGCATCCTCGCCTCGTTCGAGGACCCGCCGCCGGACGAGGCGCTGATGCTCGCGCAGCAGACGCAGGCGATGATCAAGAAGGTCTTCAGCGCGCTGACGGATGACCTGAACCAGGTCGAGAAGTCCATTCAGAATGTCCAGACCACCTTGATCGACATGTTCAAGGAGATGGAGCAGGGCTTCGCGGACATCGACTTCGAGAATCGCGAGATCCTGGCCGGACTGACCGGCGTGGAGTTCACGCTGGGCCAGCTGGAGTACCAGGCTGACCTGACCGATGGTGACCTCGTGGCGTTCGGCCAGGGCGAGATCCATACCCAGATCGAGAACACCATCAACAAGTGCCTTGACCTGCCGGCCAGGGACCTGGCCCCGCTGGACTTCACCGGGTTCACCAACTGCGCCAGCGAGTTCAAGACCGAAGCGCTGACCTCGGCCAGCAACGACGTAGTGGAGTTCACGACCCCCGCGCCGTCGGCGCCGACCAGCACGGACCTGACGTCGGACAAGACCGTCGCGACCACCTTGCAGTCACACGGCGCCGACCCGGCGCAGAACCTGGCCTACCTGCTGCGCATCCTGCACGGCTGGTACGGCCTCGGCGCCGACCCGGCGAGCCTCAGCGCTCCGGTGGTCAACCCCGGGGTGTGGTCCGAGGTCGCGCTCGGCTACCGCGAGCTGCTCGATGAGTACCCCGAGTTCTCGGCCGGCGACGAGCCTGACCTGCCGGCGATCGAGGCCCCAGGCCAGCAGCTCGCCCAGCTCATCAGCGCCCTGCAGCCGGTCGACCCCACCACCTTCACCAACGCGGCGGTCCAGCAGGTGGGCGGGAACTACCTGGCCGCGTTCAACCAGCTGACCGGCGACATCGCCGCTCACAACGCCAACTTCCTGAACGCACCGGCACCCGGGTTCGGTACCCCGGACGGCCAGCACTGGGCCGGCTACGATCCCTTCGGCGGCCTCAACCAGCCGGTGCCAAGCGGGGACGACCCGTCCAAGCAGCTGACCACCATTCCATCCTGCGACGGCACCTCCGACCCGGCCGTGCTCTCCGTCAACCAGAATTGGGCAAACGGAGTGGACCTGCCCAAGTCCTGGTTCGTCCTCCAGAACCTCGTCGGCTACGCCAACCCGAACCTGCAGCCGGCCGACCCGTTCTGCTACACCAACTTCGGCGACTCGACCGCCAACGAGCAGTGCGTCCGCACCCAAGACGACCTCACCTGCACCTGGGACGAGACTTTCTCGGCATCGCTCGAGGTCCGGTTCATGGGCACTGACGGGCAGCTGCACACCATCCATCACTTCGACATACCCGCGCAGACAAAGGCCTGCGGAAGTGACAACCAGGTGCCATTCTGCGCGCTCGGAGACCCGTCGCAGGATTTCGAATTCTGGCTCGGTCAGTTCTTCCAGAGAGGCGACGCGTCGAACGACCTGGTGAGGCTGCTGGCCAGCCTCGGCGGGGCAACGCAGCCGGCGACCAGGGACGTGCTGGACAGCGAGGCGACCACGATCCTCAACACCGAGACCGCGCAGGCCTTCAAGTGGGAGATCAGCCCCTTCGTCGACGAGAACTCCGGTGACGGCCCCACGTACGCCGAGGACGCGAAGGACCTGACCGGCGCGCTCCAGCTCCTCCAGTTGCTGGCGCAGACCATCGCTCCGTCGATATCGCTGAGCAATCAGGCGCTGGCGGACATTCTGTACGGTCAGGATCAGCTTCCTTCGACGCTGCAGGGACCGAACAACGCGCTGGCGATCTTCCAGGCCCAGCAGGCCGGGACCGGCACGGAGTCGCTGTCGGACTACGTCAGCCAGCAGCAAGGCCGTCTGTCCGAGCTGGAGTCGATACTGAACGGCTTCCTGGCGTCGGCACAGCAGACAGCGGCAGGCGAGGCCGGGGCGGCCCGGGCGGCCCGGGCGGCCACGGCGCCGAAGGCGGGCGACCTGGCGACGGCGAACGCGCCGGTGCTGACCTACAGCGTCCTGGCCCAGCTCGCCACCGGGGCGAAGCTGGACACCGACACGGTCACGGTCACCTCGCCTGGCGCGCTCACCAGCGGCCTGGGGACGACGGTATCCAGGAGGCTCTCGGCGACCTCATCCGCCGGGGCGAAGATCACCGCGTGGTCGGCCACCGGCCTGCCGCCGGGGCTGGCGATCAACGCCAATACCGGCCAGATCACCGGCAAGCCCACCAAGACCGGCACGTTCTCGGTCACCGTCAATGCCACCGATACGATCGGGTCCAAGGTGCATGACTCGGGGCAGGTCACCTTTACCTGGACCGTAACCAAGCAGGCACCTCCGGTCTGCGGCAAGCAGTTGATCGGCAACGGCGGCTTCGAGTCAGGCACCGCCCCCTGGTCGGCTACCAGCGGGGTGCTGATCGCCAGCGCCAAGGCGACGCCCGCGTTCGCCGGAAAGCGGCTGGCCAGGCTCGGCGGCCGGACCGCGCCCCGTAAGGACACCCTCGCCCAGACCGTCACGATCCAGCCATCCTGTCAGTCCGCGACCCTGTCGTTCGAAATGCGGATCATCACCAACGACCCGGCCGCCAAGGCCTCCGACACCTTGCAAGTGCGAGTCCTCTCCTCCGCCGGCAAGGTGCTCAAGACACTGGCCACCTACTCCAACAAGAACGCCGCATCGAAATACGCCAAGTTCTCCTTCAACCTCGCGGCATTCAAGGGACAGAAGATCACCATCAGCTTCGCCGGCAACGAGACCCTGAAGAAGCACAACACCTCATTCCTCATCGACAACGTCGCCATCCCGGTCACCTGACCGGCCCGGCCTTAGCTAGAACGACGGCCTGGCGCGGACTCTTCGAGCCCGCGCCAGGCCCGTCTGCCGGCGCCTGGCCCGTCTGCCGGCCGCCTGGCCCGTCTGCCGGCGCCTGGCCCTTCACTTTTACCGAGTTGCGCGCTCTTTTCCCGGGTTAGGTACCGGAGAACTACCGTAAAACGGACAAAATTTGTACCTAACCCGGGAAAAGACGTCCTAAGTCGGTAAAAGTGGTGCGCGATCCGGTAAAAGTGAAGCGGTTTGGGTGGTTTGAGGGGTGGCCGGGCGACAGCCAGGCCGGAGCCCTGCTTACGGGCCGGGGGCCGCAGCCCCGCTTACGGGCCGGGCTTGGCCGGTGGCAGGTAGGCGATTAGCTTGAGGGTGCTGGTGCCAGGAAGGCGGTGGCGGGCCCAGTTCTTCGCGTAGGCGGGTGGCTGCGAGCTTTGCCATTCCAGGACGGCGAACTGCCCGGGATCGCTGGGTTCCTTGTTCGACGGGTCGGGGGCCGAGGCGCAGCCGGCGTAGAAGGCGACGGGGATCTCCTGGGCGCCGTTGATCAGGCAGGGCGGCTCGACGCCTAGCTGGCGCAGGTCGGCGGCTACCTTGGCGTAGTCGGAGTGCAGTTGCACGGTGTCGTTGACCTGGCGTCCCAGCACGGCGTGCTGGGTCACGAGTTGCAGCAGGAGAACGAAGCCGATCAGGACTCGCATAGCCGGGCGTTCGGCCGGGCGGGTCCTGGTGATGATCCAGCCGATCAGGTCGGCGACCGGGATCGCGGCGAGCGCGTAGGTCGGCAGCAGGAACCTCGGGGCCGCGTACCAGATGCCGAACAGGTACTGCGCGCCCAGGGCCAGGGCGCAGACGGCGGCGAGCAGGGCAGAGGCGCGGTGACCGGCCCGCCGAGCGACCAGGATTCCGAGCAGGACCAGGACCGGCAGCGCCAGCCACCATAGGCTCAGCACCGGGTAGCGCCAGGCGATCGTGCACGGCCGGCACAAGGTAGGTCCGTTGACCGCGCGCAACTCGGCCCAGAATCCCGTGCGCAGGCCGAACCCGCCCTGCTCGGCGCTGGCCAGGTGATACCGCGCCAGCGGGCCGCCGAACCGCGCGTAGGCCTCGGCGACCCACTCGGCCGAGCCGGCCGCCATGCCGGCCGCGATCGCCGCCATCACCGGCCAGCGCCGCCACGGCCGCACCACCAGCGCGGCGGCGAGCAGCGCGAACACGAGGAAGACGGCG
>DATNFM010000371.1:0-6359 GCA_035606435.1 Streptosporangiaceae bacterium
CGCCAGCCCGAACAGGCCGGCCATGACCAGCAGGCTGGTGCGGTGCTGGCGCCAGGTCACCCAGGTCAGCCGACGTGACCGTTCCAGGACGGCCGCGACGCCGGGCACTTCGGTGGCCGTCATCGTGAGCCTCCGGCGGCGTTGACCGCCAGTTCGGGTTTGGGCAGAGCGCTCTGCCCGGGGTCGCGGAGGTAGGCGAGGACGATGTCGGTAAGTCCGGCGGGCTGCGACAGCCAGCCCGGCGGGACCGGGCCGGCCCGGTCGTCGGCCCTGACCAGCAGTTGCGACTGGGCGGCGGCCTGCGTGGCCTGGACCACCGCAAATTTTTCCGCCTCCAGAGAATTTCCTGCTGGGCCGATCAGGACCCGATGCGCGTCCAGCAGGTCATCGACCGGCCCGGCGACCTGCAGCCGTCCCTCGTTGAGCACGATCAGGTAGTCGGCCACCCGCTCAAGCTCGGAGACCTGGTGCGAGGAGAACACCACCGTCGGCCCGTACTCGGCGACCGCCGCCATCAGCAGCGCCATGAACTCGTGCCGCGCCAGCGGGTCGAGCGCGGCCATCGGCTCATCGAGCAGCAGCAGCCGCGGGCGCTTCGCGATGGCCAGGGTCAGCGCCAGTTGCGCGCGCTGGCCGGCGGAAAGAGCACCAACCTTTTGGCGCAAAGCTATGCGCAGCTCTTTTAGCCTGGCCAGAGCCCAGTCGGCGTCGAAGGAATCGTTGAGCTTCGCTGCTACCGCGACCATGTCGCCGGCCGGCAGGTGCTGGTACAGGGGCGCGTCCTGGGCGACGAAGCCGATCCCGGTCCTGGCGGCCGCCGATCCTGGACGGCAGCCGTCGAGCACGGTCACCTCTCCCGAGGTCGGTCGCAGCAACCCGGCCGCGATGGACAGCAGCGTGGTCTTGCCCGCGCTGTTCGGCCCGACCAGCGCCACCACCCGGCCGGTCAAGCGGGTCGGGCGGGCTTGGCCTACTGAGCCTGGGTCGGCTCATGCGGGGGCAGGTCCAGGTGCTTCCTGATCTCGGCCTGGACCAGTTCGGGCTCTGGCCGGGCGTCGACCGTGAGCACATACTCCTTGCGCCGGAAGATCTCGAGCACCGGGTTGGTCTTCTCGTGGTACTCGGCCAGCCGTACCGCCAGCGCCTGCTCGGTGTCGTCTTCCCTGGTGACCAGTTCGGAGCCGCAGACGTCGCAGCGGCCGGGCACGTGCGGGCTGTTCGCGATCAGGTTGTAGTCCATGCCGCAGCCCGAGCACATCCGCCGGTTCAGCACCCGGCGCCTGACCTCGCTGTCGGGCAGGTCGAGGTGGATGACCCCGTCGATGTCGTAGCTCTCCAGGAAGAACTCGGCCTGGCGCTCGTTGCGGGGGAAACCGTCGATGATGAAGCCGTAGTTCCAGTCGTGCTCGGTCAGGCGCTGCCGGACCACGCCTTCGACCACGTCATCGCCCACGAGCAGTCCCGCTGCCATCGTGCGCCTGACCTGCGCGCCGAGCTTGGTGTGGTGCTGCACGTTCCAGCGGAAGATATCGCCGACGGCGATGTGGACTAGGTCGAGGTCGCTCGCCAGCAGGCCGGCCTGAGTGCCCTTGCCGCTGCCCTGAACGCCGATGATGACGTACTTGCGCACCGGCTCAGGCTATCGCTCCCGGGCTGTCCGGAGCTGGAGCCGGAGCCGGAGCCTCGTGGGGCGGGCTGTCGGCTGGGCTATGCGCCGGCATCTCTGCCTCCGGCTGGTCGGGGCCGAACGCGAACTGCTTCTCGCACAGCCGCCGCAGCTTAGGGTCGAGCGAGTCCGCGATCTCCGGCCAGTCCGAGGTGAGCAATTCGGCGTTGACGAACCTGACGATGTCGTTGCGCTTGCCCTGCGACAGCAGCATCCCGTACATGCTGCGCCTGGTCCGGTCCTCGCTCACATCGCATTCGCGCATCCCCGGCCAGGACAGGTGCATCGGGAGCATGACCACTCCCCTGGCGGGTCCGCGCAGTTCGCTGATCTGGGTCGGCAGCCGGCCAGCTGACCCGAATCGCCCTGGCAGGATGTCTGCTATAGCCATAGCCTGCATTATTACCGACCTCTTGGCCGCTGACTCGCCTGACGCGCGGAATAGCGCGCGCCTGCGTGACGGGCGGCTGCCATGATCAAGTTAAACCGGCGCTAGGCTCAAGGTATGTCCGACGTTCCGACTGCCGGCCAGGCCACGAGGCGCTGGCGGGTGCTGTTCACGCCTCGGTGGCTGAGCTGGCACCTGTTCGCCGTGGTCGCGTTCGTCGGCATGTGGTGGCTAGGAGACTGGCAGTTCCGCCGCGCGATCTCCGGGAACGGGCTGAGCTGGGCGTACACCTTCGAGTGGCCGATCTTCGCGATCTTCGGCGCGGTCTTCTGGGTCAAGACCGTGCGGGACGAGCTGCATCCGTCCGAGCCGCCCCCGCGTAGGGAGATCGTGCTGCCGGCCGGGATCGAGGGTCCGGCCGGGACCGGGACTGCGGAACAGGCCGATGCCGATCGGGTGCCCGCCCTGGCGGGCTCTAAGCTAGCGGCCGACGACGACGGTGAACCCGACCCCGAACTCGCCGAGTACAACGCCTACCTGGCGATGCTCAGCAAGGAAGTCAAGCGCCACGGCAAATGGCACGGCCTGCGCTAGCTCGCAGCCGGTGTTGGCCGACACAGGGCCGGCGGCGGAAATGAGGAGGACAAGGTGGACGCCGACCGGCTCCGCGTCCCGGTAGTGCGCGCCTACCGGATCATGGCTTACGTGACCGGCACGATGCTGGTGATCTTGTGTTTCGTCGGTATACCGCTGCAGGTGTTCGCGCACAATGACGCGATAGCGAAGGTCGTCGGCACCCTGCACGGCATGCTCTATATCGTCTACATTGTCGTCGCCTTCGCGATGACGAGGCTGGTGCGAATACGCACCGCCAGCCTGACGACCGTGATTGTTCTCGCCGCGGGCACGATTCCGATTCTGACGTTTGTGGTCGAGCGCTGGGTCAGCCGCCGCTACATCGGCCCGGCCCTGGACGCGGGCCGGCCCTCCGCGACCGCGCAGGCGGCAGTCACCCGGTGAGCGAGCAGTACTTCACCGCCGATCCCGCCGCCCCGCACCGCGAGGGGAGCGTTCACGTGCTGCTTCCCGATGTTCACCTTGAGCTGGCCACGGACGCGGGCGTGTTCTCGCCCAAGCGCCTTGATCCCGGCACCAGGGTGCTGCTCGATGTCGCTCCCCCGCCGCCGGCCACCGGTAACCTGCTGGATCTGGGCAGCGGCTACGGCCCGCTGGCGCTGGTGCTCGCGGCCCGGTCCCCCGGCGCGACGATCTGGGCGGTCGATGTCAACCAGCGCGCGCTGGCGCTGACTCAGGCGAACGCGAACCAGGCGGGCCTGGGCAATGTGCGCTGCGCCTTGCCTGACGATCCGGAGCTGCCCGCGCGGTTCGACCTGATCTGGAGCAATCCGCCGATCAGGATCGGCAAGCAGGCCTTGCACCAGCTCCTCGACGGCTGGCTGGAAAGGCTCGCCCCCGGGGCCGCGGCCTATCTGGTGGTGCAAAGGAATCTGGGGTCTGACTCCTTGCAGCAATGGCTGATCCAGTCCGGGCGGGCGGCCGAACGGGCAGCGGCGAAGACTGGCTACCGGGTACTTAAGGTGACTTCGGCGGGGGGGTCGGGGGGGTCGCCCCCCCGGGGTAGCACGACCCGGGCGACCGCATGAGCCGGCAGCTCGGGCCGACCGAGGTCAAGCGGCTGAACCGGTCCTGGCGGCGGGCCACGCAGGCCAGCTTGTCGCTGCTGCTCGAGTCGGTCAGCCAGCCGTTCAACCTCGGGTCGATCATCAGGACGGCGGCGGCGTTCGGAGTGGAGCAGATCTGGCTTTGCGGCGAGGCCGCCGACCCGATGCATCCCTCCGCCCGCAAGACCGCGCTCGGCACCGCCAGGTACCTGTCGTTCGAGCAAGTCGCGAACCCGGCCCAGGCGGCGGCCGAGATCAGGCAGGCAGGCCTGCGGCTGGTCGCGGTCGAGCTGGCCGAAGGCGCGGTGCCGCTGCATCGCGCGGCGATCGGCGGTGATGTGTGCCTGGCGTTCGGGCATGAGGACCGGGGCTGTTCGCCGGCTTTGCTGGCGGCGGCCGACGAGGTGGCCTACATTCCGCAGGTAGGCCGGGTCGGCTCGCTGAACGTCGCGGCCGCGACGGCGATCGCGCTGGCCGAGGCGCGGCGCCGGGAATGGGAATCGGCAGAACCGGCGGAACCGGCGGAACCGGCCACGGAGGACGATCGTGCCGACCAGCTTTCTTGACCATCCGACGCCGATCGCGTTCGCGCACCGGGGCGGGACCTCGCGGTTCCCGGAAAACTCCATGCGCGCGTTCGAGCACGCGGTCGGGCTCGGCTACGCCTACCTGGAAACCGATGCGCACGCCACGGCCGACGGGGTGCTGGTGGCGTTCCACGACAAGACCCTCGACCGGGTCACCGACCGGGCCGGCGCCATCGCCAGCCTGCCGGCCAAGCAGGTCGCGGCGGCGAAGATCGCCGGTACCGATCCGATCCCGCTGCTCGAAGACCTGCTGGCGGCCTGGCCGGACGTGCGCTTCAACATCGACGTCAAGGACGCTCCCGCCGCCCGGCCGCTGGCCGAGCTGGTGCGAAAGATGGGCGTCTGGGACCGGATCTGCATCACCTCGTTCTCGGCGGCCAGGCTCAGGGTCACCAGGCAGCTGCTCGACCGGCCGGTGTGCATGGCCACCTCGCCGGTCGGTGCCGCCGCGCTCCGGTCCGGCGTGCCGGGACGGGCGCTCGCCCCGGCTTTTTCGCGCCGTTCGGTCCAATGCGCCCAGCTGCCGATCAGCCTGGCGACCGGACCGCTGATTGCCCGCGCGCACGAGGCGGGGCTCGTCGTACATGTCTGGACGGTGAACGACGCGGAAACCATGAACTCCTTGCTTGATCTTGGTGCCGACGGGATCATGACCGATCAGACCGAGCTGCTGCGCAAGGTCATGATCGACCGTGGCCAGTGGAATCCGCGCACGGAGCCGGGGAATCCGAGGGCCGGAGCGGCCGAATCTGAGGCCGGAGGCGAGGAATCCGGGCCTGAGCCGGGGCCTGCGAGGCCAGAATTGCCCTTGCAGTAACGCGGTTGGCGCGTTCTTCACGGTTGGAAGACCGTCAGACGGGAATCTTGTTCACGTACTCGCCGTTGACATAGACGAACGTCAAGCGCCCGGAGGCAAAGAATCTATGGCCGAACGCGCACTACGTGGCACTCGCCTTGGCGCCACGAGCTACGAGAACGACCGCAACACCGACCTGGCTCCCCGCCAGGAGGTGGCGTTCGACTGCCCGAAGGGTCACCGGTTTAGCGTGCCCTTCGCTGCCGAGGCTGAAGTGCCAGCGAAGTGGGAGTGTCGTGTGTGCGGCGCGACCGCGGTAACGGCGACCGGCGATGAACCATCGGCTGCGAAGGCTAAGCCGCCGCGTAGCCATTGGGACATGCTCATGGAGCGGCGCACCATCGCGGACTTGGAGGAAGTTCTCGCTGAGCGCCTGGCCATCATCAGGGGCCAGCGCGGCGAGCACTCCGAGCCCACGGTGGCACCGAGCCGCCATCGCCGCAGCGCCTAGCCGCGGGCTGCCCTGAGCTGGTCGACCTGGTTGGTCGGCCAGCTCATTTGGCTGCCTTGTCCGTGTCCGCCTGGCCGGTGCCCGCCTTGCTTGCGGCACGGCCGCGGCCCAGTCGCTTCGCCACTCCCCAGCGGGCGACGCGCACCAGTGCCTCGAGTATTACTGCCCGGCTCATCTTGCTCTTGCCGCGCGCCCGCTCGGTAAAGGTGATCGGTACCTCGGTGACCCTGCCGCCGTTGGACACCGTGCGCAGCGTGAGATCTATCTGGAAGCAGTAGCCCTGCGAGTCCACCTCGGCCAGGCCGATGCCGCGCAGCGTCTGCGCACGATAGGCACGGTAGCCGCCGGTGGCGTCGTGCACGCCTATGCCGAGCATCAGCCTGACGTAGACGTTGGCGCCGCGGGACAGCGCCTCCCTGGACTTCGGCCAGTTCACGACCGTGCCGCCGGGGACGTAGCGGGAGCCGATCACGAGGTCGGCGTCTTCGAGCGCGGTGAGCATCTTCGGCAGGTCCTGCGGATCGTGCGAACCGTCGGCGTCCATCTCGACCATGACGTTGTAGCCGTTGTCGAGCGCCCAGCCGAAGCCCGCGATGTAGGCGGTGCCAAGACCCGACTTGCCCGGCCGGTGCATCACGTGCACGCGGGTGTCGGAAGCGCCGAGCTTGTCCGCGATCTCACCGGTGCCGTCCGGGCTGTTGTCGTCGACGATGAGAATGTCGACCTCCG
>DATNFM010000372.1:0-20374 GCA_035606435.1 Streptosporangiaceae bacterium
CGGCTCGGTCACCCTCAAGTTCACCGGCACCGAGGACAGCTCACTGCAAACCTCCTTCGTCATCGACGACAACGCACTCACCACCGCCCCCTAACCCAGCTACATCGAGCGTGGCCCGCACCGCCAGGTGCGGGCCACGCTTGTTTAACAACCTTTTTAGGAGAAAGCATTGCGCCGGTCTTTCGCGCCTATCCAAAAGGCCGGTGTAGTTAGGGGCAAGCCGGCATAAGGTTCCTTGACACAAGAGGAGCTTTCCTCTAGGAGTATTGGTGATTCACGGAAACATCTTTTCTAAGCCGATCTTCCTAAGGACCAGTTGCAATGAGATGGGCGGTTTTGAGCTGCGACGGGCTCCCCGTCAGCGGTCTGCTCACAGTGCTGCGCAATGTACTTGAGCTAGGTTTCCGCGAGAACTTGATCGAGCCCCCGGTCGCTGCGGACCTTGGTTTTTCCTGGCGTCCCGATAAATGGGAATTCTTTCCGCGCGGCGGGAGCAGCGGACATTATCCGGACTGGCTGGAAGTCTCCGACTGGGCGCCGGCGGAATGGAGCCGGGAGGAACTGGCGAGCTTGCTCACCAGGACCCGCGATGACGTGGCCAGGCTGACCGAGCTGAGCCCGGCGGAGGAGACCGAACTGCGCGCCCTGATCTCCGAACTCGCGGTCCCGTACGAACGGCACTTCGACGACTGGCTGGACACCCATGACCCGGACTGGGTCTGCGCGATCAACATGACGCTGTCCGACGCGGTGCCGGCGACGCTGGCGCTGCACCGGGCAACCAGGCGGCGCTGGGAGCAGGGCCGGGCCGGCGGGGTGCTGTTCTGGGACCATGACCTGTTCGCTAGCTGTTCAGTCCACGAAAACGGAGCCAGGGTCTACCCGTCGGCACCGAACGCGCTGACGCCGCTGCCGGGCCCCGGGCCCGCCCACCGGTGGGTGGTGGCCACCGCTGGGCTCGCGGCTGAGGCGCAGGGCTACCCGGGCGGGCCGAGACCGCTGGTGCTGCCCAACCTGCTGCCTGAGCTGGATCCGGGCCCGCTGGGCGAACGGCACCGTGAGTTCCTGGCGGCGCACGGCATCGACGCGGACCGGCCGGTGCTGCTCGCGCCCGTCCGGGTCTGGCGGCCCAAGGGAGCGGACATCGCGGTCGATCTGCTGGCCCAGGTGCGTGCGCAGGCCCTTCGTGCGAACGAGCCCGCCCCGTGCCTGCTGATCTTCGGCAGCCTCGCCGAGGATCCCAAGTTCGCCGCCGATCTGGACCGCCAGGCCCGTCGCCTGGGCGTCTGGCCAGACGTTCGGTGGCTGGACGGCGTGCCGCTGGCGTCCTGCCGCGACGACGCGGGCCGCTGGCACCTAGACGAGGCGGACCTGCTGAAACTGGCGGCGGCGACCGGCGGCGCGGTGCTGTTCACTCCGAGCCAGCCCGACATCGATACGGTCGGCCTTGGCCCGGCGCTGAGCGCCGTGGCCGGCGTGCCGTGTGCGGTCACGGCCTTCGACTGCTTCACCGAGGTGTATGGCGAGCAGTTCGCCGCGATCGTCGTCGAGCCGACGCCGCAGGGGCTGGAGGCAGCCGGCGCTGCGCTGCACGCCGCGATGCGGGCCTGCCGCGATGGCGACCCGGCGGCCATCGCGGAGATGGCAGGCAATGCGCGCATCGTGGCCGAGCGGTTCGGGTCCGGCGGCTGGCGGGACCTGCTGACCTCGATGGCGGCCCGATGATGCCCGCGGGCGCGGATCAGGCGGGCGCGGTTGCCCGTGTCGAACTCGGAGGCGTGGACCGCTCTGCGATGGCCGGCCTGATCGGCGGACTTCGCGAGGCGTACGGAAGGGCCGACCACCCGGAGTTCCTGCGCGCCGCGCCTGGCCTAGGGCACCTCCTGCCGGCGGCGCTACGGGACCGGCTGGCTGAGCTTCGTTACACCGAGCGAGTCGGCGCGGTGTGGATCAGCGCAGGACCAGCGGGGGAAGCGGCCTGTCCGACGCCGGAACACTGGCGGGCCCGCGCCCGCGATGCCACGGTCGGCCAGGACTTCTGGCTGGTGCTGGTGGGCGCGCAGCTCGGTGATCCGTTCAGCTGGTCCAGCCTGCAGGACGGCAGCCTGCTCAACGACGTTCTGCCGGTACCGGGCAGCGAGCAGATGCAGACCGGGCAGGGCAGCGTCGCCCCGCTTGAGCTGCATGTGGAGGACGCCTTCGACGATGACCGGTGCGACTACCTGGGGCTGATCGCCCTGCGCAACCGGGACGAGGCGGCGACCACGGTCGCGGCGGTGCGGGCCGATCGCCTGCCGCCCCACCTGCGGCAGGTGCTGCGCGAGCCGCGTTTTGACATCCGCGCCGATCCAGAGCACGCGGCCGGGACGCGGGGCGGGGAGCCCTGCGTAAAGCGGCGCGCCATGCTGTTCGGGGCGCAGGAGGACCCGTACCTGCGCGTGGATCTCGTGTTCACAGAGCCGCGGCCAGGCGACGCCGTCGCGGCGCAGGCGCTCGCGGCGCTGCGTGATCAGCTGGCCGCCGCGATCGTGCCGGTGCCGCTGGCGGCCGGGGACGTGCTGCTCGTGGACAACTACCGGATGGTGCACGGGCGGACGCCGTTCCGGCCCCGTTATGACGGCACCGACCGGTGGCTGCGCAAGGTCACGGTCACCCGTGACCTGCGCCGGTCCCGGGCCAGGCGGTGCGCTGCCGATGACCGGGTGCTCAGCCTGTAGCGGCCGGGGACGCCGAGCCGACACAACGAAGGGGGAACATCCGCGATGAGGATCGCCTACATCTCTGGCGACGGTCTGGCGGTCAGCGGGGTGCTGACCATCTTCCGCAATGTCACCGAACTGGCGCACGACCTGGGGCTTGTTGAGTATCCGGTCAGCGCGGACCTCGGATATTCGTGGCGGCCGGACAAGGCACCGTTCTACCCGGACGGCGCCGCCGGCACCGGCTACCCGGACTGGCTGGAAGTGAGCAGCGCGGTGCCGGCCGGCGATCGGCCAGGACTGGCCGGGGAATGGCTAGCTCTGCGCTCCGACATCGCGGCCGAGCGGGAGCTGGAACCCGGCCGTCGGGCTGGGCTGACGGACCGGATCGAGGCGCTCGCCGGACCATACGAGAGCTACTTCGCTGAGTGGTTCGAGCGTGCGGACATCGACTGGGCGGTGGCGGCGAACATGACCCTGTCCGACGCGGTGCCGGTGACGCTCGGGTTGCACCGGGCGGCGCGGCAGCGCTGGGGGCAGGGCCGGCCAGGCGGGGTGCTGTTCTGGGATCACGACTTGTTCCGCAGCTACGCGGTCTACGAGGGAGAAGAACGGGTCTACCCGCCCGCGCCCAGCGAACTGACCCCGCTTCCGCAGGCTGTGCCCTATCACCGCTGGATCGTGCCCACGACCGACCTGGCCGCGGAAACGGCGCGCTATCCGACCACGCTGGCTCCTGAGGTGATCCCGTACGTACTGCCAGAGATCAAGGCCGCCGGGCCGGATGACAGCGCGGTCACGGACGCGGAGTTCATGATCCAGCAAGGAATCAGCGCGGGCACGCCGGTGATCGTGGCGCCGCTGCGCGTCTTCCGGGTGAAGGGCGCCGAGATCGCGGTGGAGTTGATCGGCGCGGTCCGGCGCGAAGCCGCCAGGCGCGGCGACCCGCTGCCGGTCCTGCTGGTCTTCGGCTCGCTGGACGAAGACCCTGACTACGCCAAGATCGTGCTGGCCGCCATCGATGACCCAGAGGGCGTACGGTTCCTCGGCGGCGTCCCGCTCGCCAGCTTCCGCGACCCGGCCGGGCGGCTGCACCTGGACGAGGTCAGCCTGCTGCGCATCGCGGCCGCCAGCAGCGGCGGCCTGTTCTATACGCCGAACCGGTCCGACGTGGAGAGCGTCGGGCTCGGTCCGGCCCTCGCCGCGGCGACCGGGCTTCCGTTCGCCGCGACCAGCTACGACGCACTGGCCATCGCCTACGGCGACGGCCTGCAATACGCGCGAGTCGAGCCTGGCCAGGCCATGGCCGCCGCCGCGGCACAGATGGCCGACTGGCTCTCGGGCTACCGCGCGGGCGACCCCGGGGTGCTCGCCGCCCTGGCCCGCAACCGGGCGATCATCACCGACCGCTTCTCCCCAGAACCCACCCGCCGGCTCCTGCTCTCAATGGCGAAGGCCGTCCAAATCGGCGGGCAATCCCCAAGCGCGCCGATCCGGCGATCTTGAACGCCAAGTTAGTGCCCAGAATGTGCACTTGTGCAGGATCCCTGGCGCTGTCCACCCGCAGAACGGGCGCGACTTAGCCCCGGCTACGACGTCTTAGCCCTGGTTGGCGACAAATTTTGTCGGATTGATCCCGGTTTTGTTGTCGCTAAACAGGGCTAAGGCTGCGCAACCAGGGCTAAGGCTGCGCAATCCTGAGGGCAGCGATCATCCGGGCGCACCGGTTCGGTTGGCAGGCTCGGTCAGGACGTGTGGAAGGTCGTCGTCACGGTCCGGCCGGGCAGCCTCAGCGTGACCTGGTACGTGCGGTGATGCGCGTAAGACTGCCTGGGCACGACGATCACCTCGTTCTGGGGCGCGCCGATGTCCCCGTCCTGCTTCCCGCCTGCGTTCGCCGGGTCGAGCACGCACGCGGACTGGGTCTTCCCCGCCGAGGTAATGCTGGCGGTCGCGCCGCGAAATCTGGTCTGCAGGTTGCCGAGCATGAACAGCACCGGCACCGCCCGCTTGGTCAGGGCCGCCTTGATCCGGCAGGCGGCCCACGGGTCGGGGTCCTCGAAGGTGAACGGGTGCAGGAAGGTCAGCGTCATTCCCGGTGACGGCCAGGCCAGCGGCGCCTTGAGCTGGACAGGGTCGGTCGAGCCCCAGCCCGCATGGCAGGTCAGCGCGGCGAAGCCACCGAAATGACCGAAGCCCGCGATCCTGGTGTTAGCCGAAAGCACGCACAGCGCGTGATAAGGCGAGCCCATGAAGCTGTCGACGGTCGCCGGGCCGCTGCCGGCGTATGGGCCTACATCGGACAGCCCTCCAGCGGCGTCCCCGGCCAGCGTGTAGTACTTGCTGCGCGGGTCCTCGGAATGCGTGACCAGCCCGGTCTTCGCCATGTACTTCGCGTGCAGCGCGTCGGCGGTCAGGAAGAACGGATCGGCGATCGCCGGCGGCACTCCGAACTGCTGCCGCCGCAGGTTCAGCCGCTTGAGCCAGGCCGGCACGGCACCGCGCACGGTGAGGCTGACCGTGTTGCTGTAGACCTGCCTCAGCGGGAACTGCGAGGTCACGTACCTGAGCCGGAACTGGTAGCTGCCCGGCTTGGGCCCCCAGACGAAGGAGTACCACGGCGTCTTCGGCGCGGGCGAGATCCACTCCCTGACGCCGGTGTTAGAGGCGTAAGTGTCGGCCCACGCGCTCCACCCGCCCGCCGTCGCGTGGCGTACCTGCAAGTACGGGTTGAATCCCACCGCGTCGGCCCGGTTGCCGCTGACGGTGACCAGCGAGCCGACGTTCGGCGGCACGACCTTCGCGCTCGGCGCACTCAGATGCTCCGACGCCACGGCGGGCCCTGGCCCGGCCGCCACCGTCCCAGCCGGCACCGCGGCGATCGACAGCGCGACCACCGCCGACAAGCTCCAGTTCATGCAGGCCCCCTGACCAGCTCGCTGCTGGTCGAGGCTATCGCAACAAGGAATGAAACGGACGCAAATCTTTCTGAATAATAGAGAGAAAGAATTTTGTTCGCTTTCTACCCGTCATCAGTCCCAATGTCGTCTAGATGCCGGAGCACCTGCGCATAAGAAGCTATGAGGCCGGTCTCGTGATAAGCAATGCCAAGGCTCTCGCAGAACGCGCGAACAGGTGCCTGCGCGTGCCGCAAGCTGGGCCGTGGCATCGAGGGAAACAGGTGATGTTCGACCTGGTAGTTGAGCCCGCCGAGGAGGAAGTCGGTGAACCTCCCGCCTCGGATGTTGCGTGAGGTGACGACCTGGCGCCGAAGGAAATCCATCTTCTCGTTCTCGCCGAGAACCGGCATGCCCTTGTGATTCGGCGCGAAGGCGCAGCCCAGGTAGATCCCGAACACGCCCTGCTGGATTGCGATGAAGATCACGGCCTGAACCGGCGAAAGCACCCAGAACACGGCGGCGAGGTACGCGACGACGTGCGCGATGAGCAGCGCGCCCTCTAGCAGCTTCGCAGTGCTTCGGCGGCGGCTCAGCAGCACCCGCAGCCCGGCGACATGCAGATGCAGGCCCTCGAGCAGCAGCATGGGGAAGAACAGCACCGCCTGATGTCTGGCCAGCCAGAGTCCCATCCCCCGCCGGGATTCCGCCTGGTCGCGAGTGAACGCGATGGCCCCGCCAGCGATGTCTGGGTCGCGGCCGACCTGGTTGGGGTGCGAGTGGTGGCGGTTGTGCTTGGAGATCCACCAGCCGAAGCTGAGCCCGATCAGCAGGTTGCCATGGATGCGGCCGATCAGGTTGTCGATGCGCTTGGAACCTGAGATCTGGCGGTGGCCGGCGTCGTGCCCGAGGAACCCGGCCTGGGCGAACATGGCTCCGAGGAACACCGCCACCAGCGGCTGCCACCAGGACCGGCCCAGGAGGAAGAACACCGCCCAGCCACCGGCGTACAGGAGCAGGTTCACGCTGATCTTGAAGCTGTAATAGACGGGGCGCCGGCGCAGCAGCCCGGCCCCGCGGATCAGGCGCGATAGCTCTGCGTAGTCGCTGCCCTTGCGACCGCCAGGGGCGGGCAGTTCAGCTGGGAACTGGTCCTCTTGAGCCGTACTAGCAGCTTCAACCGTCAACCTGGGTCTCCTACGCGAGCCGTACATGGGCGCCGCGCAGCCGTGGGCCCGTTACCTTGACTAATATGCCGCAGGCGCGCCGGAGGAAAACGCAGTGAGTTACACACTACGTTAGTGTCCGGGAAGAGATTACATCGTTCGCGGTTCGTTCGGGCCGCCGCTGCCTTCGGCCGTGGTCCGTCGCGACACCGGATCAGGCGGTGGCGCCCAGCTCGCTGCAGGCACGGACGAGCGCGCCGAACGTGCCTTCCATGAAGAGGGTCTCGAGCGGGAAGGTGATACCGAGTCGCTCCTCGACGGCCGTCATCAGTTCGACCGCGTCCATCGAGTTTCCGCCGAGCCGGAAGAAGTCCGCGTCCGGCTCGGTGTCCGTCGTCTTGAGAACCCGCTGCCACTCCGCGGCCAGCACTGCCTCGACCTGTCCTGCCCCGACTTCTGCTGCCTCGGCCTTTTCGCCGTTCATGCTTCCTGCCTTCCGGGGCCGAAGTCGATCTGCCAGACGGTGACCGCATCGCAGCCTCGGGCGAGCTTGGGCTGCTCGTGGGCGATACCGTACTCGACCTGCGACCACCCCTGCGCCAGGGCCGCGGCCAGCGGGGCCAGGTAAGCGGCGTAGTGGTAGACGGACCGCCGGTCGCTGACGGCGGGATCGATGCCGACGGTGTGGGCCTGCAGTGTCGTGCCCCAGGTGCGGCAAGCCGTGTATGCCACCACACCCTGGTCGTTGGACGTCCGCAGATAGCAGGACTGGCCTGGGCGGTGCTTGTACGCGCCCATGCGCCAGCGGGTGAGCTGATGATGCTCAGGCAGGCCGTTGCGGCGGGAGACCTCGGCGATCATCGGCGCGGCTTGCCTGGTGGTCTCGTCATCGAAGGCCACCGTTTCGTAGCTGAGTCCGAGCTGCTCGCCGTCGCGCTGATCACGACGCCAGGTCTGCCGGCTCTTGCGCGGCTGGGAGCTGAAGAATTCGTCTAGTGTTCGCCCGCCATTGAGCTGGAGCGTGCACCAGCCGTACCTCCGCTGGGGCGCAGGGGACGGCCCGATCGCGGCGGTGAACGCGTCGATGTCCTCGTCCTCGACAAAGAGCCCGAGCGGGCGCGACTGAGTCTGGCGGGCCTGGTGCAGGGCTTGCGTCACCATGGCGGTCACCGTGGCCGCGCGGCCCTGACGGTCCTTCGCGCGAGTCCAGACACCGGCCCGGAACTGGGCCAGGCCGCCTCCGATGAGCAGCGCTCGCCCGGTGATGCCGGATACGCCCAGTTGCGCCTGGTAGGCGGGAGTGAAGGCACCCAGATCGTCGATGGATATGAGCGGAAGCTTTCCCGCCAGGCCCGCGCCGTCCTCTACGGTTATCTCGGAGTAGCCAAGCCGGACATCAAGTTCGCAAAAGGCCTTCTCGTCGGCGATGACGAAGTCCGGTGTTTCCAATAGGCCGTTAGCCAGCTTGTTGCCGAACTTATCGTCCATAACGTGACGATACCTCCACATCACGTTGTTTCGTATTAGCGGGCTATCGAGTAGTGTATCCGCGTGATCGGGGCCCCTGCATTGACGAGCCCGGCGGCCGCCTTTGAGCGCGTCGCAGCCTTGCAGCCAGCCGCACCGGCGATCGATACGGGCAGTCAGCAGGTTACCTACGCCGAGCTTCGCGGCCTCGTGCGACGCGTGGCCGGGCGGCTGGCCCGGCTAGATCTCGCGCCGCAGAGCCGGATCGGGCTGATCGGCAACCAGGAACTGTCTACTTACGTCGGTTACCTCGCGATCTTGCACCTTGGTCACGCCGTCGTGCCGTTCGGCCCGGACAATCCGCTGCCCTACCAGTTGTCGGTCGCGTCCCGAGCGGGCCTGGCTGCCGTGCTTGCCGGCCGCGAGAACGCGCAACTCGCGGACGCGCTGGCTGAGGCCGGAATCGCGATCGTGGACGGCAATGACGCGATGAACGAACCCGTCGCCGGCGGACCCGAGCCCGTGGTCGATCTCGAGAATGTCGCCTACATTCTCTTTACCTCAGGATCGACTGGTCATCCCAAGGGCGTGCCGATCAAGAATCGCCATGTGGCGGAGTATCTCAGCGAGGTCGTTCCGCATCATGACCTTGGTCCGGGTGCACGGCTTTCCCATACCTTCGCGCTGACCTTTGATCCGTCCGTCTTCGATATCCTCGGCGCGCTGACGACCGGCTCGTGCCTCGTGCTTCCGCGCAAGCGGGAGCTGCTTAATCCGCCTTTCTACGTGACGTCGCGGCGCCTGACCCACTGGTATTCCGTGCCGTCGCTGATCTCCTACGCGATGCGTATCCGCGTTCTGCGGGACGGGGCAATGCCGGGGCTCCGGCACAGCATGTTCATCGGCGAGCCGCTGCCCGCCGTGCTGGCGCAGGCCTGGCAGAAGGCCGCGCCCGGCAGCACGCTGGAAAATGTCTACGGCCCGACCGAACTGACGATCAGCTGCGCGAGCTGGGTCCTGCCGGCCGAACCAGCCGACTGGCCGGCGACCGCGAACCGGACCGTCCCGATCGGCTCGGTCTACCCCAGCCTGGAGTGGTTTCTGTGGGACGGCGCCGACGATGTCGGGGCCGGTGAGGGCGAGCTGTGCGTTCGGGGCCCGCTGCGGTTCGATGGCTATCTGGACTCCGAGCACAACGTCGGCCGGTTCGTCAGGACCTTTGATGGCGGCGTTGAGGTGCTCGGCGAGGACAAGCCTCCGGCCGGCGAGTTCTGGTACCGGACCGGCGACCGGCTCAGGGTCGCCACGACCGTGACCGGCCCCGCACTCGTTCATCTTGGCCGCATCGACCGGCAGGTCAAGGTGAGCGGATACCGGATCGAGCTCGGCGACGTCGAGGGTGCGCTGCGGACCGCGCCCCTGATCAACGACGCCGCCGTGGTAGCCGTCTCGGGCACCGACGGCGCCTTCCTGCACGCGTTCGTGCAGGGTCAGGCCGACCAGGCCGATGTCGAACGGCACCTGCGCGGCGTGATTCCCCCGTACATGATTCCCGGTCGGTTCACGTACCTGAACGCGCTTCCGCTGAACCAGAGCGGAAAGATCGACTACGTGCGGCTGAGCGCGATGGCGGAAGAATGACAACGGCTCACACGATGATCGCGGACCACGGCGCCTGATCAACCGCGAACAAGGCCGCCAGTTCGTCGGCTCCGCTGTCATGAACCTTGACGCGACCTGTATCTCGCAGCGCGTAGTACGATCCCGCACCGGTCAGGAGCGTGGCGAGATCCCCGATCGAGATCGACGCCTGTGGTGCGGCATCGGTCTTCGTGGCCCGGCCTTCACCGTCGCTGGCCTCGATCCGCCAGCAGCCATCGTTTCGAGGCAGGAAGCGGTCGCTGACCTCGATCACGACGGAGCCGTTGCCACGGTAGCGGCGTCCCGCCAGGGCCTCGGGCAGGTCGAGCAGCCGAGCCCAGAGCAGGTCGCGCATGCCTCTGACCCGCAGCTCTCTTGGCTCCCTGAGGAACCAGCGCAGGGTGTCATCGACCGGCACGTTGTCGACGAGCGTCGTCGAGGCCAGGTCGAGCGTCAGCAGCAGTTCCCACAGCGCCCGTCGGGTCGGCTGGTCTTCGGCGATCAACTCGTGCACTCTCACCACGTTGCTGGGGACCCCGTCGGGCCAGGCTTCCTCGACGGAGTAAGTGGCGTAGCCGCTGGACCGGCCCTGGCGGGTGGCGATCAGCACGAACTGGGGCCCGCCCGCCAGCGCCAGTTCGGCGCGGTAAGCGCGCCACCACTGCGGTTCGAGCTCAAGGGTGCCCGCCCGAGAGGCCGTGGCCTGGGTGTAAAGCTCGCCGAGTTCCTCGCTGAGAGAGCTGCACGACGACTCCGTCCGGAGGCTGATCTCAGAGCTGAGGGTCGGGGTCGGCAGCAGCAGAGCCTGCGCGTTGTGCAACTCGATGCTGGAGGACCAGGCGACCACCCCGGCGCCAATCCGGGCGTAGGGGTAGCTGTGGGAGGTGACGAACGCGGCGACAGGCTCGCCGCGTTCGATCGACTCTTCGTACTGCCGGCGCAGGATGTCGACGGACAGGCTGCGGCGCCGCTGGGACGGGTCGACCGTGAGGTAACTGAGGATAGCCGCGGAGACCGAGCCTCCCGGGGTACGTAGCCGGCCCGCCATCGCTCCGGCGGTGGCCACGAGCCTGCCGTCACGGCGCGCGACCAGGCTGCGCCCGTAGTCGAAGGCCTCGCGCCAGACGTCGGCCAGCCGGGGGTCGGCGGCCCGGCCGTAAACCCGGTCGTGGTGAGCGAAGAACTCATCAAGCTCGTCGGGCCGGGGCGGCCGAACCTCGAGCGCATCGGCATCTGCTCCGGTCACTGGCGGTCTCCTTCTGGGGCGAGGTCCTTTGTCGTGACGGCGACTAGCACCTTGGTCGTCAGCTCATCGATGAGGTCATAGCCATCCCAGACCGGGCCGAACTGATGGCTGGCGCCGATCGGGACGATCCGGCGGATCGAGGCCGGCGCGATGCGATCAAGCAGCGCATTGCATTCGGGCCCGGAAAAGCCGAAGAGCGCGAGCGTCTGGTGCGACGGTGATAGATACGCGGCGAGTTCGGGTAGCGCCGCGACCGCCGACACAGCGATCAGCCCGGCTGGCCAGGTGCCGTCGGACCGCTGGGCGATCGTGCCGTCGAGCAGCGTCAGGCCGTTGCGCAGGGTGGTGAAACCGCGGGCGCTTCGTTGCGCGACGCTCAGTTGCGCCCAGGTCAGGCGGTCCAGGTGACCGCCCGCCGAGAGCGTCGTGACCAGCGGGTTGTCGACCGCTTCGATAGCGGCGGTGAATCGGCTCGCCGCCGAGTCGCACGCCTGCTCATCGCCGATCCAGATGATCGCCCGGGGCGCGCTGCAGGCCTGATGCTGTGACCACGCGACCTCAGCTACGAAGCGGCTCGCGAGAGCGGCAAGCTTATCCGCACTGAGCGAGAGCAATGCCGGGGCGGCGATCGCGGCCAGCGATTGCCGGTCACCAAACGTCACGTCGTGACAGGACGGCGCGGCCGGCAGCCTGCGTATCGTCTCGACGGTCGCATCCGATCCCCAGATGAGCCGGACGTCCGCCGCCGCCGCCAGCGCCTGGAAATCGGAGGCGTCCGGATCGGCGGTCACGAGCGTCGTGCTCGCGGCGAGACCACGTTCGGCCAGCAGGTCCAGGATCGCTGAGTAGGTATCCAGTTCGGCGGCCGGCGTTCGGCTCGACAGCCGCAACGCGGTCCGGTTTCCGCACAAGAAGCTGAGAGACCACGTGTAGGCACCCAGGACTGGGGTGTTGCCGGGGAGAAACTGAGCCACCGTGCCTCTGGCCAGGGAGCGTACGGCGCCGTCCTGGGATCCCGAGGCCAGGGCGGCCAGGGCGGCAACGTTCGCGGGGCGCAGCCAGAAGGCCAGCGCGGGAAACTCGTTGTCACGGAGCCGTCGGCCGAGTTCGGCCAGCAGGTCGGCGCGGTCGCTCGCTCCCGGCCTGGCCACGCCGTTGCGGCGGTCTTCGAGCCAGGCCGCCAGCTGGGTGGCGGCCTGGGCGGCGGCCTGGGCGGTGGCGTGGGTGGCGGCCTGAGCGGTGCCGTGGGTGGCGGCCTGGGCGGGGCTACCCAAGGTCACCACAACCTCGCAGGTCGGCCTCCGGGGCACGGCCATGGACCTCGAGCCGGGTACCGCACCATGGATCGGCAGGTTCTGGCGGGACGATGCGCCCCAGGTCTCCGGTCAGCAGCGAATGGCCCGGGTAGCTTTCCGGCACCGCGCTGAGTACCTGCACGAGTCCCGTAGTCCCTGGCGGGCAGGGCTCCAGCGAGCCAGGCGCACGGATCAGCACGTCGGCGAAGGCCGGCGCGCACAAGGAGCCGTGCGCGTCCTCCAGGAAGATGGTGCCGACCTGCTCGACCAGGCCGTAGTAGTTGCGGATCTCGGCTGCGCCGGTCGCTGCCTTTACCTCATCGCTAAAGCGGGCGCGATCCACGCGTTCGCGCTCGAGTTTCTTCCAGCCGCCGCCGTGCATGACCACCGCTCCCGGTGCCTCGAATCGCAGGCGGCCGGACGCGATGCATTCCCAGATGGTCGAGGTGAGGCCGAAGACGAAACAGGGCGCGGAACCATGCTCCCGCGCAAAGCGCCGCACGGTTTCCTCGACCACCTGGCCCTGCTCATCCAGGGCGAAGGCGTGGTCCCGGCCCGCGTGCATGAATCCCACCGCCGCCACCGCCCGGCCAGGCAACTCCGCTCCGACCGGCCTGGGCGGCGCGTCGATGATGAGCATCGGCAGCCGAACCGGTCCGAGCAGCTCGCCGAGGATCCTGGTCACGATGCGCGACTGCAGCCGGGCGGTGGGACGGTCGAGCGCAACGCGGCTTGGACCGCGCGGACCGGTTCCGCTCGAGCGGAGAACGACCGAGACCTCGTCCCGCGGAACCGTGCGCAGATCGAGGTACTTAAAGAGGTCAACGGATAGGAAAGGAACGTCTGCGAGGCAGGCGAGGACGTCGTCCGGTCCTGCCTGCGAGGCCGCGATGGCCGCATAGTCCGGGCAGCCGGCTCGGTGGCGGGAGTCGAGATAGGCGAGGCGGTCAAGAAGCAGCGGGGCTTTCTTCGCATCGGGAGTACCGAATACGGGGAGGTCGAGCCAGGCCGTCACGCGCTCACCGCCCGGGTCAGCGCCGCGTAGTCGACCTTGCCGTTCCCGGTCAGCGGGATGGCCTCGACCTCACGCATCAGCCACGACCGGCGCGGCAGGCCGAAAAGGTCGGCCATGACCTCGCCGACCAGTCCGGGGTCGATGTCATCGCGGGCGCAGGCCAGCGCCACGGTGCCGTCGATCTCGACAGCACGGATAGCGCCGAAGCGGGCGACAGCGGTTTCGACTTCATCGAGGTTCAGCCGGTTGCCGTCGACCTTTGCGTACCGGCTGCGCCGCCCCGCGACGTACAGGTAGCCGTCGGAGTCGAGCCGTCCGATGTCGCCGGTCATCAGCCGGGCGCCGAGCTCGTCCGGCGCCGCGATGTCCTCGGCCTTCGTCGCATAGCCGAGCATCACGTTGCGGCCTTCGTAGCCGATCTCGCCCAGCCCCTCGGTGCCGTCGGGAATGGTGCCGTCGGGGATGGAGCCGTCGGGGATGGGGTCATTGTCGGGCGCGATCCACAGCTTGCCCTGGATCGGCCGACCGACGGAGCCTGGCCGGCCTTCGAACTCCGAGGGAGGCAAGACCGTCACCCGCGCGGTCGCCTCGGTCAGCCCGTACATGACCACCACCTGCCGCCCGGAGGACCGGGCGTGGGCCCGCAGTTCGCTCGCGGTGGCGTCGTCGAGGCGGCCCCCGGCCTGGGTGAGCGTCCTGACCGGGCCGAGCCGGTCGAGCAGGCGCAGCCGCACCAGAGCCTGGTACATCGCCGGGACGCCGGGAATCGAGCTGCACCTGAATTCGCGGACGCACTCCCAGAACCCGCGCTCGGCTATCGACCGGCCGACCAGGACGGTCGTCGCGCCCGCAGCGAGGTGGCTGTGCAGGATGGACAAGCCGTAGGCGGACGTGAGCGGCAGGTTGGCGACGGCGCGTGCGGTTGGCTCGATCGCCAGGGCGTCCGCGATCGCGACCGCGTTGGACGTGACCGCGTCCTTCGAGAGCCGAACCAGCTTCGGCGAAGCGGTCGACCCGGAGGTGGACAGCAGCAGCGCCAGTTCTGGGTGCGGAGCCGGCGTGGCGCCGCTGGCTATGAGCTGAGCCTGGCCGGCCACGGCGAGGCCGGCCGATGCGGGCCCGGCCACCGCGGACCTGGTTACTGCGGGCCCGGCCGATGCGGGCCCGGCCGGGCGCAGACGCGGCCGGAACCTCGCGTAAAGCTGCTCCTTGCGAACCGGCGAGGCATTCGGGTCGACCAGCAAGACGGCATTTCCGCTGGCCATAGCGCCGAGATACCAGACGACGTCGGCAACGGTCCTCGACGGCTCGCAGGCCACGATCGCATCTGACCCGCACGTCCGCCGGATGGCGCTGGCTGCCTCGCCAACCCGATTTTCCAGCTCGCCGTAGGTCACGGCGATACCGCGTTCTGCCTCGATCAGGGCAATGTCATCTGGGACCGCGGCCGTACTGGCGAACGGCAGTGTGGCGGTCATTCAGACCAGCATCCCGCCGTCGACCCTGACCACCTGTCCGGTCACGTACCGCGCGTCCTGCGAGGCCAGGAAGGCGATCACGGCCGCGACGTCTTCGGCGGCACCCGGGCGGCCAAGCGGAATCCTGGCCTCAAGCTCCCGCCGGGCCTGGACGGGAAGGCCGGCCGTCATGGCCGTGTCAATCAGGCCGGGAGCGACGGCGTTGACGCGGATGGCCGGGGCAAGTTCGCGGGCCGCCGACCGCGTGAACCCGACGATCGCGGCCTTGGACGCGGAATAGACGGCCTGGCCGATATTGCCGTCGAGTCCCACGACGGACGTGACATTCACCACCGCGCCGGCCGGGCTGCGCGCGAGCAATCGCGAGGCCGTCTGCAGCATCTGGATGGCGCCCAGAATGTTGGTCTGGAACGTCGCGTCGATGTCAGACTGGGCGATCATTCCCAGCCGGGCGTCGGCCAGGATCCCCGCGTTGTTGACGAGAATGTCGAGACGCCCGTACTGCTTGTGCACGGCCCTCAAGGTCGTCACTACATCGCCGGGAACCCTGACATCGCAGCTCAGGCCGGTGCACTCGACACCGTAGTCAGCCGTTAAACGCTCCGCCTCGGCCTGGCATGAACTACCGGTTCTGGCTGCGAGCACAGTCCGTACGCCGGCTTTGGCGAACCTCTCCGCAGCGGCGAGCCCGATGCCACGGGAGGCGCCGGTCACTAGCGCGACAGCGCCATCAGGGAAGAGCGTGCACGTCATATTTCTTCAGCACCTCGCAGACGGCTACGAAGGATTCCATATCGATGACGTCCTCGGGATCGAGGAGGACGCCAAACTGCTGCTCAATTTCCTGGACCAGTCGCATATGACCGACCGAGTCCCAGCCAGGAATCTGCCTATAGGCCGCATCCTCGGCATCTTCGGACGACGGTAGCGTAAATACGCGAACAAAGATTTCGCGTAGCTCATCGTAGGTGGAACCGGTCATGCGATCAGCCCTCTATTGCCGTCGGATAATAGAGCGGAGCGACTTTGGAACCTTGACCGACATTAATAACCGCAGCATTCGCCGAATCATCACGTCGTATTATGCCGGCGCAGTTGCGATCAATGAGCAAAGCGCCGTAGTTCACCTGTCTGGGTGTCGCGCTGACAGCGCCGTCGGGTCCGACGGTGAGCAGCGTTTCTGTGTCAGACTCGACGAAGTCCTGGATCACCCAGGGCATCTGGCTTCGCAGCGCCGCCCGCACCGCTGACTCCCACTGGGGCTGTGTTACCCGCGCCCCGATGACGACCCACACGCCACCGGAACCGCGGCCAGGCTTGAGCACGAGCCGCTGCCTGTGCTGGAGGATGAACGACACCAACTGGAGCTGCGATCCGTTTCGCTCGGCGGAAGCGTCGGCGACGATTCGAGTCCAGGGGACGCAGTCCTGAATCCGGTCGGCCAGATCGCCCGGCAGGAACCTGCGCCAACAGGGATCGGAAAGCAGCGTCAGCGCGATTTTGGTCGCATAGGTCTCGCCCATCAAACCGTCGATGACGACAAGGCGGCTCGACGACGCGCAGGCACTTGTCAAGTCTCCGATGAGCGGCGTCTCGATGAGATCCTCGGGCGAGAAAAGGCGGTAGAGGATATCGATGCGACCGGCCCGCGGATGAACAAGGCCGTGATCATCAGCGCGCAGTTCCGCCAGTTCGGAGGTGACCGAACGAAAGCCCAGCTCGCCGAGCATCCGCTGGATCAGCTCAGGCGTATACCTGCTCTTCCGTTTCGCGAACTCCTGCCCGTAGGCAATGCAGAAAGTGGCGTCATCGGCGCCGGCGGCGGCTCTCATCAGCTTCCCGAACGGCGCGGCGATACCTCCCCGGCGGAGGCCCTGCGCCTGGACCGTCCGTGCGCAAGCGTCCTGGCGCTCCATAATGGCGGCCATCAGATCGTGCTCGAACAGCATGCCGAGCCTGGAGGTCACGTTGACCTCGGTGACGGCTATTTTGCCGCCGCTTGCGATTACGTCGCTGCGAGCGAGCAGGAAGGGATCAGGGCAATTCCACGTTGCGGCCGCACTGGCTTCAGCATTGCTCAGTCCGGAGAGCTGCCGAATTAGCTCAGCCGCCGTCGGCCGTGCCACCAACATCGCGAGAGCGTTCAGCACGTCGCAGGACGCTCGCGCGATCGCGGCATAGGACTCGCTGCTTAAGACCGCAGGCGCCATTGGCAGTCGATCGCCCCAATAGTGGTCGGTTACACGTTGCTCGAGATCGTCGCGGGACTCGAGACTGAGTTTGGCCGTAGCGCCGTCACTGTTTAGCACGGCCAGAATCGAGGAATTAACCAGATGTTGGACTGATTGATGAGCGGAGTCAGGTTTCATGTACCTTTAGTGCTCCAGCACGGTTTAACTAATACGCAAGTTAACTAAGAGAAGGGTTAACCGAAACGCGAGTCGCTAATCGTCGTGCACCACGGCTACAACTATGACATACTGACCACCGTGCTTGCAATATGCGCTTTATCCGACAAGCTACGTTACATGATGAGTCATCGGTGCTGATGACACGGTACCCGGATGCAGGCCTGGGGCGGACCGGCCACGACCTCGGGCGCTGGGCCCGGCGGGCGGCCCGCCGCCTTGGCCTCGGGCCGAGCGGAAGTCTGGAGCCCAGGCGTGGACGACGAGCTGGCAGCACTCGTTCTGGAAGTATTTCAAGGCGTACTGGCGAAGCCCAATATCAGTCCGGACGACGATTTTTTCAATCTTGGCGGAAACTCGGTCAAGGCGGTTAAGGTGGCTGACCAGCTTGGCGCCAGGCTGGGCCGCACGATCTCACCGATGTTAATCCTGCTGAGCCCTAACGCCCGAGATCTCGCTATTACTATCGCGTCGACCGACGAGCCAGGAATGCAATAGCAACCAAGTGTATTACGGGCCAGTTCATCGAGAGAACCGGGAGCTAGCGAATCGATGGAGATCGCTGCGGAAAAGAACAAGCACAGCAGGCCAAGGTTCGGCGGCCTGCTGTGGCAGCGGAATTTCGCCTTGCTCTGGTTCGGCGAGACCGTGAGCAGCGTCGGCAGCGCTATGGCCAGCGTCGGAGTTCCGCTGCTGGCGGTCGCCGTACTCAAGGCCGGGACGTTAGCCGTTTCGCTGCTGACCGCAGCCGTCTACCTGCCGTGGCTGCTGATCGGCCTGCCCGCCGGAGCGTGGGTGGACCGGCTGCCGCCAAGGCCGGTGCTGATCATCGCCGACGTGGTCTCCGCCGCGTTGTACGCCAGCCTCCCGGTCGCGGCGTACCTGCACATCCTGACCATCGGCCAACTCCTCGCGGTCGAATTGCTAGCCGGAGCGGCCTTCATCTTCTTCAACACCGCCTACGTGGTGTACTTGCCGAGCCTCGTAGCGGCCGATGACTTGCTTGAGGGCAACTCCAAGCTGGCCGCCAGCCAGTCAGCCGCATCAATCAGCGGCCGAGGGTTGGCTGGCATCGTCGCGAGCGCGGTCGGCGTCGCGTCGTCGCTGTTCTTCAACGCGGGGAGCTTTGTAGTGTCGGCTGTCTGCCTGGTCGCTATCCGAGGCGCAGAACCGCGGCATGATCTCAAGAAGGCCCGGCGCTCCACGACCCTGCGGGCCGATATCGCGGAAGGTCTTCTTTTCCTCTGGCGGGACCGGCTGCTGCGTACCCTGGCTATCTGGCCGGCGGCAGCCAACCTGGCCTACGGCGGAGTCCTGTCCCTGTCGGTGCTGTTCTTGATCCGGGTGGCCCATATCGGGACCGCCGAGGTCGGCCTGCTGCTCGCGGTCGGAAACATCGGCGGGCTTGTCGGCGCCCTCGTCGCGAAGAGGATCGCCCAGCGCGTAGGCACCGCCCATTCCCTGTTGCTCGCGGTCCTGGTCGGCGGTCTGGCCGGGCTGCTGATACCGCTCACCGAGGCCGGACTGCGGGCCGCTCTGTATGTTGCCGGCGCCGGGATAGTCACCGCGGCGATTACGGCGGCCAACATCGTGCTGGTCAGCTTCCGGCAGACCTACATCCCGGCTCGGATGCTGGGCCGCACCACCGCCAGCCAGCGATTCCTCACCTTCGGCTCCGCGCCGCTCGGCGCGCTCCTGGCCGGCGTGCTCGGCACGAGCATCGGTGTCCGGCCGGCCTTGTGGGTGCTGGTGACGATGTTCGCGCTCTCCGGAACGATCCTGCTCACCGGCCCGGTGCTGAGCCAGCGCGACCTGCCGCCACCATCGGAAGACCCATCCCCACCGGAAGACCCGTCCCCACCGGAAGACGCATAGCCCTGACTGCGAGCACAGCCGCCGCGCAAAAGCACCGGCTCGGAGTCCTATTCCCAGGGAGGCTCCAGTACGGAAACAATCTGCTCCTCGGCGGACGAGGTGATGATGTGTCCGCCGCTTACCGTGCACGCCTTGAAATCGCGCGTCGTCTGGCGGCTCCATCCGACCACGTCGGCCTCGGTCAGCAGGTGATCCCGGTCTCCCACCATCGCGACGATGCGGACGTCCAGGGGCGGAGAATCCGTATAGCTAAAGCCGCCGTAAGCCGCGTAATCCGCTCGCACTACGGGACTTATCAGATTCCACAGCGGGCTGCTGTAGTCGATATCAGCGTCGAAAACTCCGATCCCCTGGAGTTCGGCATAAAATTCCCGGTCGGGCAGCAGATGAATCTCTGAGGATTCCCTCGGTGCGTCGGGCGGCGGCTGGCTGGCAACGAAGAGGCACTGAGGAAGCCGCGACCCTCGATTCCTCAGCTCTCGCACTACCTCAAAGGCTATGAGCGCTCCCGAGCATTGTCCGAACAACGCGAATTCGGTCGGGCACCAGGATTCGATTGCCTCGGTGACCTGGCTGGCCGCGTCCTCGACGGTGCCAGGCGGTGTTTCCCGCATACGGTTCTCCCGGCCGGGCAGTCGCACCGCTGCCAGTTCGACGTCGGCCGACATCCAGTCTCGCCACTGTGAGAACGAAGACGCGCCGGCTCCGGCGTGCGAGATAGCGAACAAGACCGGTGCATCGCTATCGACGGGTTCCTTCCTGAACCGTTCGATGAGAGTAGGGACCATCATCGTGGCTCTTCGACGTCATGACCGGACGACCGCGCCTTGCGCAGCGCCATCACCTGCAGTGCGGGGGTGGAATTCACGAAGACATCCTCCAGAGGCAGATCGATTCCGCGCCGTTCGAGCGCGTGGCAGACTCGAATGGCGCGCATGCTATCGCCGCCGAGGGCGAAGAAGTCATCGTCATCCCCCACCTGCTCCACACCCAGAACCTCGCACCACGCATCCCGGATGATCCCAGCCACCACCTCATCCCCCCGCACCCCAGCCACCCCCGACGCCCGCTCAGCCCGCCGCCCCTCCAGCACAGCCACCAGAGCACCCTCATCACGCTTACCCGACAACGTCACCGGAATATGCGACACCACCTCAATCACATCCGGCACCAGATACCCCGGAACC